>DASSTH010000063.1:0-3609 GCA_035708025.1 Nakamurella sp.
CTGGGACGCGCCGATTCCGTGGCAACTGCCCAACGCAATGCCCTGGTTGCAGGGCCGGGACCGTGAGTTGGCGTGGCTGGATACCGCTCTGCTCGGCGCGGATCCGGCGCGGCCGGAGCCGGACATCCGACCGTCGGCCGAGGCCAGGGCGGCTTCCGTCGTGGTGCTGGAGGGTATGGGTGGGGTGGGTAAGTCGGCGCTCGCCGTCACCTGGGGGCATCGTCACCGAGCGGCGTTCCCGGATGGGCAACTGTTCGCGGACCTGGGCGGTTACGGACCCGGCAGCCCGGCGGAACCGGCGCAGGTGCTGTCCGGATTCGTGCGAGCGCTCGGTGCGATGCCGCAGGCCATTCCCAGCGACCTGGACGGTCTGGCGGCATTGTTCCGGTCATTGTGCGCGGACCGCAGCATGCTGATCGTTCTGGACAACGCGGCGGATGCCCAGCAGGTGCGGCCCCTGCTGCCGGCGGGGGCAGCGGTGGCCACCCTGGTGACGAGCAGGCGCTCCCTTACCGGGCTGGCCGCACGCCAAGGCGCGCAGCAACTGCTGGTGCGGCCGCTGCACGACCGCGATGCGCTGGCCCTGTTGCAGCGCGACCTGCCGGAAGCCGAGCCGGACGATCTGCGGCGGCTGGCCGCGGCCTGCGGCAACCTACCGCTGGCGCTGCGGCTGGCGTCCGCTCGGTTGGCGTCCGCCCCGCAGGACGCCGAATTGCTCGGAGTCGAACACCCCGGGCCAGGGTCGAGCCGGCTGTTGACCGCATTGACCGACACCGGTGACCCGCACTGCGACCTGCCGTCAGTGCTCTCCTGGTCGCTGTCCAGCATTTCACCGGCGGAATCACGTGCACTGCTGTTGCTGTCCGCATCGCCGAGCGCGACGACGGATGATCACGGGGCGGCGGCGTTGATCGGTCTGCCGCTTGCCCCGGCGCGGCAACTGCTGTCCGCGCTCGCGGATCGGCACCTGCTGGAACGACGGCGTGACGGCAGCTGGTGGATGCACGACCTGGTCCGCGCGTGGGCCAGTCGAGAGGCCGAACGCACGCTCGGCGCGGTGCAGGTACGGGAAGCGGAGCGACGCATCCTCGGCTACCAGTTGTGGACGGCCGATGCCATGGACCGGACCCTGCTGCCCCAACGCGGCAGGCCGGCCCTGTCCAGCGCTCTGCCGAAACCGTTGAGCGGGCCGCAATTCTCCCAGGTCGCCGAGGCGCTGGCATGGGCGGATGCGGCGTTCCCAGCGATCGTCGAGGGGATGTCACGGGCCCTACGGAGTGGCGACATCCACTGTGCGGCAGTGCTTCCGCACATCATGCTGTCGTATCTGAACCTGCGGAAGCCGTGGCCGCAATGGCTGGCGCTGTGTCGCACCGGGCTGGCGGCCGCCGCGCTGCTGGGCGATCCATCGGCAACGGCGAATCTGCACATCGCGGCGGGGATCGCGCACCGCGAGACGCACGACCTGGAATCGGCCACCCAGTCGCTGTTGAGCGCCTTGGAGTCCTTCCGCCAGGTGGGCAACGTCACTGGCGTGGCCATGACGTTGAACAACCTGGCGACGGTCTATCAGGAGGCGGGCCGTGCTGCGGATGCTCGCCAGGCGTTGCTGCAGGCCGCGCAGGCGTTGGCGGGAGGGGACGATCCCTTCCGCCGGGCCATCGTGCTGCACAACCTCGCAGAAGCGGAACTCGATCTGGGGGAGCTGCGGGATGCGCTGCACCATGCCCGCCGCGCCCTCGACGACGCCGTCGAGGTCGGCGACATCGTCGGTGCCGCCGCCACCCGCACGACGTTGGGGCGCATCCAGGCGATGGCGGGCCGAGCCGACCGCGCGGAGGCCGAGTACCGGGCGGCCCTGCTGGTTCAGCGCGCGGAGGGAGATCGTCTCGGCCAGGCGACCACTCAGCGGCATCTCGGTCAGCTGTTGATGGCGGCCGGCCGCCCGGCGCAGGCGGCGGAGCAACTGCGGGAGGCGGCAACGGTTCTGCAGGAACTGAACGACCCGGCCGCGGGGGAGGCGGTCCGTCTCCTCGAGCAGGCCGAACTCGCGGTCTGACGACGGACTTGGTCGATCCCGTCACCGGCTCTCCGGCGCTACGGAGGCCCTGCCGGTCTTGGGTGTGCGGACCGTGCGATCGGGTGCCGGCGGAAGGGCCCGTGCCACACTGGCCGCATGTCTCCAGCGGAACCGTCACGGGTTAGCGAACAACTCGCGAACGAGATCGCCGAACGGGTGCGCCGCTCCGGGTTGACGGTGGGTTGCGCGGAGTCGCTCACCGGCGGGCAGATCGCCACCACTCTGGCAGCCGCTCCGGAGTCCGCGACTTGGTTCCGCGGCGGTGTCGTGGCGTACGCGGCCGAGGTGAAGTTCGAGGTGTTGGGGGTGCCGCCGGGTCCGGTGATCACCGAGAAGTGTGCCCGGGCGATGGCGGTGGGGGCGCGCAGGGTGCTGGGGGCAGATGTCGCGGTATCCGTCACGGGCGTGGGCGGTCCGGGCGAGGAGGAGGGGCAGCCTGCCGGCACGGTGTGGCTGGCGGTTTCGACCCCTGGGGTGGACCGGGCGGAACTGCAGCACTTCGATGGGGATCCGGCCCAGGTGGTGCGGGACGCCGGGCAGCGGGCGCTGGAGTTGCTCCGGGACGCACTCGTATAGCGGCGCCGATCACCGGGCGAACCAGGGTGCGCCAAGGGCGGCGGAGAGCACCGTTGCTCTCCGCCGCCCCCGGTCGTCCCTCGCCGAGCCGCTAGTACCAGTACCGGCGGCCGCCGATGGCCCTGCCCATCGCTCCCAGGATCCAGAAGATCACTCCGATGATCACCAGGGCGATACCGATCGCCCAGAGGATCCAGATCCCGAAGATGAATCCCAGGACCAGCAGGATGATTCCGAGGATGATCATGCTGCCTCCTTTGCCGAGCCTGGGATGCCCCGTGTCGATCTACGGCAAACCACACGGCGGTCACGCGGATGTGGAGGCGTTTGACGGAGGGTCAGATCCGGGAATCAGCTGGGTGGGCAGACGGCGCATCCCACCCAGGCGCCGTCGCGGTCGGTGGGGCTGTGACGGAGGCGGCGGATGACACGGGCAACATGGCGACCCGAACACCCGCGGGAGGCCGTCCGGCTTCCCCGGCAACCCCAGCGGACCGCTCCCCGGTCGCGTCCGGCGCCCGCGACCGGCCCCGGCGATCCGGTAGCCCGCGCCCGTGCTGCCGGCATCACCGCCGTCTGGACCGGGAACTATTCCGGAACCGTGGAACTGTCCCGGCTGGCCGGTCCGCGGGACGGCTACGTCACCGCCACCGACGCGCTGCGGGTCCGCCCACCCGGGTCACCGCCCTGGCGGCTCTCGGACCCCGGCGTGCGGGTTGCGGTGTACCAGCACTGCCTGGTGCAGGGCACCCAGATTGAGATCTACCGCTGGGTCAATCTGGAGGATCTGGCCGGCATCTGGTCCGAACTGAACCTGCCGCAGGGCGTTCACGACGAGTGGGCCCAGGTGCTCAGCGCCGCCGGGCCGCTGCCGCTGAACTGACGCCGCGCCTCCTCCGGCCCGGGCACAGAGCCCACGCGACACCGCTTGGGCACACCGCCGGGTCTTCGCC
>DASSTH010000064.1:0-2058 GCA_035708025.1 Nakamurella sp.
GGCGCCGGCAAGTCCACCGCTATGGGCGCTCTCCGCCAAGCGTGGGAAGCCAGTCACGGACGCGGGTCGGTGACGGCGTTGGCGCCGTCCGCGGCTGCCGCCCGGGTGCTGGCCGGCGAGATCGGCGCACCGGCGGAGACGACCGCGCAGTGGATCGCGCAACAGGGCGGCACCGACCGGCGCCTGCGCCGGCTGGCGGATCTGCAGCGCCGCCGGGACCGCCGGGCCGCAGCTGGCATCCCGACTGGTGACCTGGACGACGCGATCGCCACCGCGGCTCGGGAGTTCGACCGGTGGCGGCTGCGGCCGGGCCAGCTGCTGATCGTGGACGAGGCATCCATGTGTGACACGCGCACCCTCGACGCTCTGGTCGCGCAGGCGAAGACCGCGCGGGCGAAGGTGCTGCTGGTCGGCGATCCCGCCCAGCTCGGGGCGGTCGGCCCGGGTGGGGCGTTCGCCATGCTCACCCACGCCCGCCCGGACACCCCCGAGCTCACCACGGTGCGCCGGTTCCGCGACCCGGACGGCACCATCCGCACCTGGGAAGCCGACGCGTCGACCGCGCTGCGCCGCGGAGACACCACAGTCCTGGACATTTACGCCAGCCACGACCGGATCCACGACGGCGGTGACCGCGATACCGCGCTGGACACGGCGTACCGGGCGTGGCGGGCCGACCGGCAACTCGGCCTGTCGTCGCTGCTCATCGCTGCCGACAACGACACCGTCACCGCCCTGAACCGCAAGGCACACGACGACCTGGTCGGAGCCGGTGCGGTGGCCGCGGGCGGCGTGACACTGTCCGACGGAACCGTCGTCTCGGACGGGGACCGGATCATCACGCGCCGCGTCGACCGGCACCTGCCCGACGGCACCACCAGCCCCCGACGTACTCCTGGCGGCGCGTTGACCGCCGGGTACGTCACGAACGGCGCCGCGTTCTCCGTCACCACCATCAACCCGGACGGCTCCCTGACGGTCCGGGCTGACCGGGGCCGGCCCGTCACCCTGCCCGCGGCCTATGTGGCCGGGCACGTGCAGCTCGGCTACGCCGTCACCGCGCACCGCGCCCAAGGCGCCACCGTCGACACCGCCCACGTCCTGGCCGCGCCCGGCATGACCCGCGAAGCGCTGTACGTGGCGCTGACCCGGGGACGACTAGGCAACCACGCCCACGTCACCACCCGCGACGCCGGCCGAGGTGACGTCGACCGGCTGGAAAACCCAACGCCACGGTCACCACGTGAGGTGCTCGCCGGGATCCTGTCCGCCGCCGGCCAGCCCGTCTCCGCTCACCAGGCGATCACCGACCTGCAACGTCAGGCCACCCGGCCCGGCCAGATCTGGGGCGAATACCAAACCATCGCCGCCGACGCGCACCGCCTCCGCGTCCAACACCTCCTCGCCAGCGCCGGCCCCCGCGCCGCCCGGCTCGCCAGAACAATCGCGCGCGAGGCGGCGGAACCGGGCCTGGACAAGCTGGTCGCCGCGGTCCGGCACGGCGACGCCTACGGCATCGACGCCAACAGGCTGCTACCCGCCATCGCCGCCACCAGCACCGACCTGGACCAAATCATCGACCGGTACGCCCGGCACGCCTCCGCAGCGGCACGAGCCCGCCGCTACCGGCCCGTCGTCCCCCTCGTCGCCGGCACCACCACTGCCAGCGCAGTCACCGGCATCACCGACCCCGAAACCCGCGCCGCCCTGCTCGACCGCGAACACCTCCTCGCCGCCGCACAACAAGCCGCCGCGATCACCGCGCCGTCCGCGCCCATCACCCGTGCGGTCGACGGCACGCTCGCACCGCGCGGACCCAAGGCGGCACCGATCGCGGCCCGTCCCAGCATTCAACCGCAGGCGAGCATCAGCTATCCGGAGCGGCACGCAGCACAGCGCACTCGCACGGACGGGCTGAGCAGATGACTGAACAACCGGTGCCGGACTCAGCTCGATGGCGCTTGCCCAGGAGGCATGCACCGTCGCTATCGACGGGAGTTGTTCATCGCCAATGACTTTCATCCAGCAGGCACCATCGAATGACCGCAGACCGTCAGC
>DASSTH010000065.1:0-12354 GCA_035708025.1 Nakamurella sp.
GACGGGTTGCGCGCAGCCAACCCGACGGCCTCGATGCGGGGGCACGGCCGGGACGTTTGCTACGTGGTGAAAGGCGCGCACGCGTGAAGATGCCTTCGCACGGCCCTGGGGGCGGGCGAACCGAGGAGCCGTCGCAAGGCGCAATACCTCAACAGACCATTCTGCCGGCCGACGATGTCGCCGACGGCGCGACACGCCGGACCGCATTCCGCCGGCTCCGCCGATTCGGCCGGCGGCCGGTCCGGACCGTTCCGGCGGTGCTGCTGGCCGCCGCCCTGGCGCTGCTGCCCACCGCGGCACCGGCCGGCGCCGCGCCGCAACCGTCGGCCGCCCCCACCGCGCACCCGTCCGCCGCCCCGCCATCGCCCGCCGGGGTCGACCCGGCCGCGGCGACCGTCCCGGACCCCGCCGTCGGGGCCGCCGTCACCGGCACCGACCTGGCAACCGCGCCGCAGTCCGATCCCTCGTCACCGTCCTACTGCACCCCCACCGCACCCGAACCGCCCGCGCCGCCGGCGCCGGTGATCACCGGCGGGCTGTACGACAACGTCCACCTGTCGGACGACCAGGCGCAGACCGCGCAGCTGATCATCGCGGTGGGCAAGGCGATGGGGATCACCGAGCGCGGCGTGCAGATCGCGCTGGCCGTCGCCATGCAGGAGTCGTCCCTGCACCCGTGGCAGGTGGCCGGCCCGTACGTCGGGCTGTTCCAGCAATTGGCCGATCCGGACAGCGGCAAGTACACCGAGTACGACCGGTCGTCGGCGGTGGGCGCCACCCGGATGTTCTACGACCAGCTGGTGCAGACGGTGCCCGGCTACCAGGCCGACACCCGCAAGGACTGGCAGATCGGCGAGCTGATCCAGCAGACCGGTCTCGGCACGCTGTTCGACCGCTGGCACACCTTGTCCGCCGATCTCACCCAGCGGTTCTACGACTCGGTGCCGCCGTACGAGTTCTATCCCAAGCCGGCGCCGGTCACGTTGCCCACCGACTGCCCGGCCACCACCGGCGGCAGCGGCTTCGATCCGGGCAACATCATCTCCGACCGGGTCTTCTACGACTCGACGGCCATGACGGCCGACCAGGTGCGGGCCTTCATCGATCAGCAGAACGCGGCGTGCCAGGGCGACTGGTGCCTGCGCAACCTGCGGGTGGACACCCCGGACGTGCCGGCCGACCGCTACTGCGACGGCTACGCGGGGGCAGCCGGTGAGGACGCCGCCGCGGTGATCGCCAAGGTCGCGCTCGCCTGCCACGTCAACCCCCAGGTGATGCTGGTGACGCTGCAGAAGGAATCCGCGCTGCTCACCCGGACCGACGTCAGCGCCGCCAGCTACTCGGCCGCGTGGGGATGGCACTGCCCGGACACCGGGCCGGGCGGTAGCGCCAACTGCGACCCGGCGTACGCCGGATTCTTCCCGCAGGCCTATGGGATGGCCAAGCAGTGGGCGCGCTACCGCCTGGACCCCGGCAAGTACCACTACCAGGCGGGCGAGACCGCCGAGGTGCTGTGGAACGTCGCCGCCACCGGGTGCGGCGGGGCCCCGGTGCACATCCAGAACACCGCCACCGCGTCGCTGTACAACTACACCCCCTACCAGCCGAACGCGGCGTCGCTGGCCGCCTACCCGGGCACCGGAGACCAGTGCAGTTCCTACGGCAACCGGAACTTCTTCTTCCTGTTCGTGCGGTACTTCGGATCCACCGGCGGCGGCACCGCGGTCGGGGTGGACGGGGTGGCGGTGACGATCCCGGACAGCCCGTACGTGCCCCGGGAGCTGGTCGGCGCCACCATCACCGCCCCGACACCCGCCATGGCACAGGGCATCGCGGCCGGACTGGCGACCCTGGGCACGCCCTACGTGTGGGGCGGCGGCACCGCCGGCGGACCGGCCGACCAGGGATGCGCCCGCGGCGGCGGGGCATCCAACTCCTGCCAGGGTCTGGTCGGCTTCGACTGCTCCGGCCTGACCGGATACGTGCTGAGCCAGGCCGGGTTCGACATCCCGGACAACTCCAGCGCGCAGCGGGCCGCCGGCGAGTCGGTCTCCTGGGACCAGGGCCGGCCCGGCGACATCATCGGCTACCCCGGGCACGTGGCCATCTACCTGGGCGAGATCGACGGCACCCGGTATCTGCTGGAATCGCCCTATCCCGGGGCGTTCGTGCACATCCGCAGCGTCTACTCCAGCTCCGGCGGCAGCCCGGTCGACGGCGTGCTGCACCGCTACTGGGGCTGACCGCCCCGGTCGGCACCCGGTCGGGTGGTGCTGTTGCGTCCCGCAGATCGCGCGCTACGGCACGCGAGCTGCAGGACGCAACGGAGGCTGCCACCCGGACACGGCTACGACGTGCGCTGCGCGGCCAGCATCGTCTCGATGCGCGCCAGGGCCGCGCGCAGGTCGGCCACGTCCGCCCGCGACGCCGACTGATCGGCCTCCTTCAGGGTGACCACCAACTGTCCGTTGGTTTCCAGCACCGCCGTCTGCACCTCAGCCAGATCGTCACCGTTCTGCACCCGCACCGCATGTTCCAACTCCACCTCGCGGATGGCCAGCCGGTGCAGGGCCCGGGAATCCAGCGCCGCGTCCCGCACCAGGTGCGTGGGCCGGCCCTCCAACAGCCGCCGCACCGCGGGGCTGACGTAGGCCAGCCGGTCCACCAGCGCGTTGACCAGCACCAGCGTCACCGCTCCGACGGCGCCCCCGCTGAAGGAGTTGTCCGGGCCGATGATGGCGTTCTGCACGACGTTGGACAGCAGGAACATCACCACGAAGTCCATGGTGTTCATCGACGCGATCGCCCGCTTGCCGGTGAGGCGGAAGATCACCACGATCAGCGCGTACACCAGGACGGTGCGCACGACCTTCTCCAGCACCGGTACCTCGAACGCGAACAGGGTGTGCCACATGGCGGGCCTTTCGTGCGCATCGGCGGAATCTGCACCTGCGCTGTGCAGCATGCGCCGCGGCCCGCAGCCGGGCGCGGCGAACACTCCGCCGGAGCACCGGCCCGGTGGCACGCCGGGGTATTCGCCACTCCGGACGACGACGGGCCTGCCGGGTCGGCCGGGTCAGCCGCCGACCAGTTCCGGCTCGCGGTCCCGGTGGAACGGACCGCGCCCCGGCCGCTCCTGGCCGGGCGGGCTGTCCAGCCGCTCGGTGAACTCCTGGGGCTCCGGCATCGGGTCGCGGGGCTCACGGTCGCCGGCCGGTCCACCGCCGAACGCCACCCGCAGGATCACCTCCGCACCCCGGGGTGCCTTGCCACCCGCCGCCGGACGCTGGTCGATCACCACGCCACCCCGGCCGTTCACCGCCTGGCCGTCCGGTCCGACGGCGCGCGGGGTCAGCCCGGAGACCTGCGCCATCTGGCGGGCCTCGTCCCACCCGAACCCCACCAGGTCCGGGACGCTCACGCGTAGACCGGCCATGACCCGATGGTAGGACGGTCCGGACGAAACCGCCGATCCGCTGCGGTCCCCGCCCGAGTCGTGTGCCCCTGGCAGCGCCATAACGCTGTCTGAGCCTCACGGCCGGTGCAGTCCCGCCCGGGTCGTGTGCCCCTGGCAGCGCCATAGGGCCTGTTGCAAAATGGCCCGCAGCAGCAAACTCGCGCCTTGGCGGCGGTGCGATGTGATCCCCGGATCCGGCACAGAGGATCTGAGCCGGTAGTTGATACATCCACAATCGCCGCGGCTGGCAAAAGGCAACAGGCCCCATAGCGCAGCCTGGGGCACACGACTCGCCGATGGAGCGGACCGGCCCGATCAGTCGAACAGGGTCGTGCCCACCGGCCCGCCGGACCACCGTGGCAGCACCTGGCGAAGATGCACGTCGGCCAGGAACGCCCGGCGCAGATCGTCCGGCAGGCCCTCGAACGGCGACGTCTGGGACGAGTGCACGGCGATCGCGCGCTCGCGCGCCGGCAGGTGATCGGCGGCGTCGATCACCGTGCTGAGCAACTCGTCCGGCGTGCCCAGGGCATCGGTGTCCGCGTCCAGGTGCTCGATGTCCGGGCGCTGCTCGCGCATGTGCGCGACCCAGCGCCGCATCAGGGAGCGTGGCAGGCACGCCAGGTACAGCCGGGTGACCCCGGCCGACGTGGCGGCCTGGATGGTCGCGTCCCGGATCCGGACGTGGTCACGGTGACCATCGCTGGCGTCCAGCGTCACCACCACATCGGGTGCGACCCGTGCGATGGCCGTCGCGACCGCATCGACGACCACCTGGAACGGCGCGCCCACCAGGCTGTCCGGGCCGGCCGGCCCCGACATGCCGGAGTCCCGGAAGCCCAGCAGGTCCACCCGCCCGACCCGGAGCACCTCGGCCGCGTGACGCAGCTCGCCCTCCCGGATGCTGCCCAGATCGTCACCGTCGCCGCCCTGCTCGCCACGGGTGGCGCAGCACACCGCGGTCATCGCACCCTGTCCGGCGGCATGCAGCAACAGCGACCCGCACCCGAACGTCTCGTCGTCCGGATGGGCCACCACGACCTGCAACCGTGCGGGAGCGGTCATCGGTTCGGCCTCCACGGTCCCCGGCGTATCGACGACAATAGCCGGTAGCTGTGCGGAATGTCGGCTTCGCCGGGTGCTCGCCTGTATCGCCGGTGGCGCCGCGGGCCTCATGGTGATGACCGCGCGCCGGTCCGGGTTGCGGCGACCGGCCGGATCGATGGCTTCGGAGGTGGGTCGTGTCCGACGCAGTGCAGGTCCGGTCCGCGGCGGGTGACGGTGACCCGGAAGGCTGCCGGTCAGGGCCGCCCTACACCGGCGAGGTGGAGATCCGGGTGCACGGCGTCTCAGGCACGCCGCCGGAGGAACTGCTCGGCCGCGCCGACGTGCACCAGGTGGCCGGCGACCGGTTGTCCGGCTTCTACCGGCCGAGCCTGGCCCAGCAGATGCGTGACGAGCCGCCTCCGGATGCCGCTTCCGGGGTGACCGGCCGGCCCGGACCCTGGCTGGAGGGCTACTCCTGGGGCGGCTGGACCTCGGGCGCCCGCTCCCGGGTGTTGTGGCTGCTGCTGTTGCCCTTCGCGCTGGTGAACGTGTCCAGCCGGATGCTGCCACCCGAGCCGCCCGGCCGGCCGCAACCCGCCCGGGCGTTGCGGCTGACGACCGCCGCGCTGATCCGGGTGCTCGCGCTGTCGCTGACCCTGAGCATCGTGCAGGGTGCGGCCGGGGTGGCGATGGTGACGGTGGCCAACCGCTGCGCCTCGGTGCCGGGCGAGCCGGGGCTGTGTCACGGGCTGCCGTCCTGGGCGACCGACCTGCTGGGTCGGCTGTCCCCGGCCGCCCGGCTGCTGCTGGGCGCGGCCGTGCCGATCGCCGTCACGCTACTGCTGTGGTTGGTCAGCTATCAGGCGTCGGCCCGCTACGAGCGCGCGTCGGGCACGGCGCCCGGCGACCGGCCGGACGATGCCGCCCAGCCCTTGCTGCGCCCCGACCTGTGGCGATCCGGCCCGGTGGTGTCCCGGTTGCGCCTGGTGCACGTGCAGGCAGGCCTGGTGTCGGTGCTCGGGACGGCCTCCTGGCTGCTGCCGGCCGGCGCCGACCGCACCGTGACCGTGTCGCTGGCCGCGGCGACCCTGCTGGGCGCCGCGCTCCTGGTGGTGCTGCGCCCCCGACCCCCGTACGACCTGGAGCACCGGGCGCGGATCATGCTGCCCGCACGGGTGCTGTGGGCCCCGGTCGCCGGCACGGCGGCCGCGCTGGCCATTCAGGTCGCGCCGCAGCTGGCCGGACCGGCCGGGCCGGTCGGCGCGGCGGTGCGGGCCGGGGCCGACCTGGCCGTGCGGCGCGCGGACGTCCTGGTGCAGGACCTGTTCGTCGGGCAGGCGCTGCTGCTGGCCCTGATCGCCCTGCTGGTGGCGGCCGGCCGGATCTTCGGCGCCTGCCGCGGCCGCGCCGTGTTCATGTCCGGCTTCGCCGCGTTCTTCGTCGGCATGCTGGCCTGGTTGCTGGGCGCCATGCTCACCGCCGCGGTGCTGATCCTGGCGCCCGCCTGGCTCGCCCGCCCGGGATTCGCGTTCACCCCCCGGCAGATCGCCACCGCGCTGGCCTCGCCGGACACCGCCGGCTGGTTCGGCGACACCTCGCGCAGCGCCGGGGTGGGTACCGCCGTGGGCGTCGCGGTGCTGGTGCTGCTGGTCCTGCAACTGGGCGGGCGGGCGATCGCCGCCACCCGCACCGGCGGTGCGCGCCGGGACCGGGAGGCGGTGGGTGCCGACTACCCGATCGGTGCCGGCGGCGGGACGGCGGCCGACCGGGACCGCGCGCGACGCATCGGTTACATCTTCTGGACGGCGCGGCGGGTGGACGGGGTGCCGTCGGGGATCGTGGTGTTGTGCGCCGCGATCGCGGTCCTGCTGATCGTCCAGGGTCTGGCACTGGCGGTCCCCGGCGGGCCGACCGGTGGCTGGGCGGCGGCCATGCTCGGCCGTACCCCGCCGGCCTGCCGGGCGGCGGCCGACACCGGGCTGTGTTCGCACGTGGACGCGGTCGCCTGGGGTGCCTTCTTGACCGCCGGGCTGGCTGTCCTGGTGGTGGTGGCCGGCGTGCTGGCCTACCGCACCCCGGCGGCCCGGCGGGGGGTCGGCGTGTTCTGGGATCTGGCCTGCTTCTGGCCGCGGGACACCCATCCGTTCGCGCCGCCCTGCTACAACGAGCGGATCATGCCGCAGGTGTCCGAGCGGGTCCGCTGGTACCTCGGCACCGAACGGCACACCGGCGCTGCCGACCCTTCCTCGAAGGCCGCACTGCCGCCCGCCGTGGAGCGCGGCCGCGTGGTGCTGGCCGGGCACAGCCAGGGCAGCGTGATCGCCCTGGCGGCGGCGGTGATCCAGCCCGCGGCCACCCGGCAGCGGCTGTCCCTGGTCACCGTGGGATGCGTGCTGGACCGGCTCTACTCGCGGTTCTTCCCGCGGTATTTCGGTCCGGAGCTGTACCGCACGGCCGCGGCCATGCTGTCCCCGGGAGCTGAGGCGGATGACCCTTCGGAGGCCTGCCGGTGGATCAACATCTGGCGCCACTCGGACTATCTGGGCGGGTCGGTGCCCTACCCGCCGCGGCCGGACCGGGTTGGGCCGGAGGACGTGGAAAGCATCGATCCGCCGTTCGACGTCGCGTCGGGCGACACGGTCTACCCGGCGGCACGCCGACACTCCGACTTCTGGACGGATCCGGTCTTCCTGCCCCAGGTGGAGCGGCTGCTGGCGCAGACCCGGGCGGCGGCCCCGGCCCCCGGAGCCGAACCGGAGCCGGACGATCCGTACCCGCCGGGCGAATCGGAGCCGGACGATCCGCACCCGCCGGGCGAATCGGACCAGCCGGTCGGGGCGGACGCCTAGCGCGGCGTCCGGTCAGGGGACCCGCCGGCCGGCGGCGGACGCGCGGCCGGGGCTGGATCGCACCGGATCTGTGGTGCCCCCTGCCGATCGCACCCGGAGGCGCCGTCATCGCCGGCGGAACGCTCCGGGCGGGCGCGCCGCACCCCTCGAGCGGCCCGCCCGCCCGCCCGGCCCGGTCCGATCAGCCCATCTGCAGCGCGGTGATCCGCCACCGGCCGTCCACCCCCTGCAGCCGCATCGCCATCGCGCGCACCCGCTCGGACCTGCGGAACACCGCGGATACCTCGGCGACCCCGTCGGCCGGCTCGCACACCCGGGTGGTCAGCAGGTGCGGCACGCCCCGGCCGCCCAGCATCGGAGCGTCCTCCAGACCGGCGAACACGTCGGGGGCACAGTGCGCCCGCAGCTGAGCCAGCGGGCGGGAGCCGGACAGCACCTCCAGCAGCGCCCGGACCATCGCCGTGGCGGTGCGCTCGGCGGGTGGAAGTGCCGCGCTGGCCGTCATCCTGACTCCCATGTCCATCTCGCGGGACCAGCCGGGCACCGAACCGGCGGAGATGACGGCCGCCCGCGCCGCGACCCGGCGCGGACCCCGGGCCGGCGGGCGCGTCAGCGGATGGGACCCCGAGCGACCCGACGGAGCGCGGGACGCGCCCGGGCCGGGAATCCCGGGTAGCGGTGCAGCACCGGAGGCCGCACGGTTCGACGCGGTCCGCTCCCGGTCTCGGCGGCCCGGAGAACGGGCCGGGCCGGAAGGGGCGGACCCGGTCAGCCCGCGCAGCCGGGCCAGAGGGCCGATCTCGTCGTCGAACGGCGGATCGGACTGCGGCACGGCCACCAGCCGCGGTGGGGGTGGCGCAGCAGCTCGCCGTCCCGCCGGCGGGGTCCCGGCTCGCACGCCGGTCGGCGCCGAGGCGGATCCGGCAGCCGCTGACGCGGCGGAACCGGCGGCGTTCGTCACTGGAGCGGCGGAGCCGGCGGCCGCTGACGCGGCGGATCCGGCGGCCAATGACGCGGCGGATCCGGCGGCGTCGGTCACTGAAGCGCCGGAGCCGCCGGACTCCCGAGTCGAGGTGCCGGCCGCGACGGCGGACCGGGACCGCGCTCCGGTGCGGGCGGTGGCACACGACACCGCCGGCCGGCCGCTCGCGGTCGATGCGCCGGTCGTCGTTGCGCCGGTGTCGCTGTCCGCGATGGCTGCCGTCATGGCTGGATCACCTCCGAGTCGGGGAACTGCAGGACTTGCCCGGGCAGGATGAGGTCGGGGTCGGCGCCGATGACGGCGCGGTTGGCGGCGTACCAGGCGCGCCAGGCCGCATCCACCTGCGCATTGCCGGCACCCGGCCCCAGGTGGCGAGCGGCGATCGACCACAGCGAGTCGCCGGGCCGGACGGTGACCGTGCGGGTGGTCCGACCGTCCGTTCCGCCCGCCGCGCCGTCTCGCGGTCCCGGGCCGGCCGGGCCGGAGTGATGATCGCCGACTAACGCGCCGGCTTGCGACTGGTCGTCCGCCGGCGTGGTCCGCGCGCCCGGGTTCACGGGTCCGGAATCGCCGGAGGACGCCGTGGCGGTCGGGTCTGGGGTGCTGTTCGGCGGGGCCTGGACGGCGCCGGAGACGGCGGTGGACACAGCGGCTGGCGCGGCCGTGGACCCAGCGGCCGGCACGGCCGTGGGCGCAGCGGTGGCGTTGGTGGGCGCAGCGCCTGCGCCGGTCGGCCGGGGCGTGGCGTGCTGCGGCGCTGCCGGATCCGGCGACCCGGGCCTCGCCGTGGTTCGCGACGGCATCGATGACGCCGACGCCAAGGGCGGCGGGTCGGAGGCCGTGGGCCGGTCCGTCGTCACCGCATTGGCGGCCGCGCTGGAGCTGCCGTCGCCGGATACCCGCGGCCCTCGTTGCACCGGCCAGTCCAGGTCGGGGAGCGCACCGACCACCGCGGCCCGGTCGGAGGAACCGTCGGCCGGCGACACCGGGAACGGCGCAGTCCCGGAATGGGAGACCGCTGGGGGCATCGTCACCGATATCTGGGCGTCCGCTCCGGGTGACGGCACCGTCGCCGCCATCGGGGTATCCGCTCCGGGTGACGGCACCGTCACCGCCGCCTCGACCGACGCCGCGGCTGACGTCGGCGGCTCCGCGGGGTGCGCGCACGCCGACGTCCCGGCGATCAGGGAGACTCCGGCGGCCACCAGCAGCGCCCGGCGCAGCGTGGGTGGCGTCAGGTGACGCACCGCAGCGCGTCCGGCGCGCCCAGCGGATCCGGGCAGGCGTGCCGCCGCGAGGGCAGCACCCACCACCACCGCCCAGCCGAGCAGGAGCCACACCACCGCCGCGGCCGCCAGCAGCATCGCGGAACTCAGCACCTGGATCGGCTGGTTACCGGCGACCTGCTGGATAAGCCGGGCGGGGTCGGGTAACAGCGCCGCGGATCCGGCCAGTCCGGCGACGGTCGCCGCCGCACGCCATCGGACGACCCGCGGCTCGGACTCGAAACTCCAGCGACCTCGATCGACACCTAACGACATGAAATGAAGTCAAACGCATTCAAACGAAGCGTGTCAAGTCCAACCAAGCTAACTCTTGACGATGCGCCGGCGAGTTGCGACGGTGGGCGGGTGCGCTGGCAGCAACTGTTCGCCGATCTGGCCGGTCGGTTCGACGAGATGGCCGACGAGGCGATGATGGCCGAACTGGCCGACCGTCAGCGGCTGGCGGCCGGCTCGGTCCTGATGGTCCAGCGCCTCCGCGGCGCCGTCGGCGTCACGGTCCGGGTCCGCACCAACGGCGGTCCGGTGGTGAGCGGGGCGGTGCGCGGCGCCGGACCCGACTGGTTGTTGCTGTCGCAGCCCGGCTGGGCCGAACTGCTGGTGGCCCTGCAGGCCGTGACGGCGGTCGAGGGGCTGACCGTGGCCTCCGCCGAACCGCTGTCGGATGTGGCGCTTCGGCTGGACCTGCGGCACGCGCTGCGCGGAATAGCCCGCGACCGGGCACCGGTGATCGTGACGGTCGGCGGGCCCGCGGTGGCGCCCGCGGGCGGCGGCGTCGAGATGACGGGCACCATCGACCGCGTCGGCGCCGACTTCCTGGAGGTGGCGCAGCACGCACCGTGGGAGCCGCGTCGGGCGTCCACCGTCCGGTCGGTCGCTCTGGTCCCGCTGTCGGCGGTGATCACCGTGCGGGCCATGCCGGCGGGCTGAGCCTCAGCTCCGCGCGTCGGTCGGTGTCTCGGGGGCGAGCCGGCTCGATCGTCGCCGGTCCGGCCCGATACTTGGCGCGGGCCGGCTCCACTGCCGCGCAAGCCGGCTCGTTACCTGGCGCAGGCCGGCTCGAAACCCGGATGAAGACCCGCCAGCCCCGCCCCAGGTACCCCGGAAGTGCCGGTGGTGCTCAGCCGCCAGTGTCTGCGGGCAAGCTGGCCGGCAGGTCCGCCAGGCTCGCGGCGGTCCGTTCGTAGGCGCCCGCGATGTACTCCTCCAACTTGCTGCGCTCCACCCGCCAGTGGCCGCGCCCGCCGATCTGGATGCCCTTGAGCTCACCGCTGCGGACCAGCGCGTAGGTCTGGCTGGCCGAGATGTTCAGGATGTCGGCGACGTCAGCCAAGGTCAGAAACCTGTCGGACGCCATCGTCTTTCTCCGTTCGACCGCATCTGCTGCTGGATGGTGTCATTCGATGCCGATTGAATCAAAGTTTTCCACAGGCGGCCGTTCGGCTCGCGAAGCTGTGCACATCTGCGAGACAATCACCCGAATGACGCATCGCGCCGCAGGGGAGTCGTGGCCGCGAGCAGCAGGGGGGGTGACATGACGATCGCCGACGCGCCGCAACCGCGCCGGATGCGCCGACCGCGCTGGCTGGACGCCCGGGTGGTCGGTGGAGTGCTGTTGCTGGTGGCCTCGATCATCGTCGGGGCCCGGGTGATCGGTGCCTCCTCGCACACCAGCCCGGTATGGGCGGCGGCCCACGACCTGGCCGCCGGAACGGTGCTGAGGGCCGACGATCTGGTGCGGGCCGATGTCAATCTGGGCGACGAGGCGTCCGGATACCTGGACGCGGCGACCGTCCCGTCCGGCCGGATGCTGGCGCGGGGAGTGAGCCGCGGCGAGTTGCTGCCGGCCGCCGCGGTCGGTCCGGTGGGCGACGGCCGGATCGTCGCGGTGGGGGTGACCCCGGACCGGATGCCGCCCGGCGTGCAACACGGCTCGGTGATCGACCTGTACCTGACCACCGGCGGATCGGGGCTGACCGGCACCGATGCCCGGACCCGGCGGCTGCTGGCCGGCGTCACCGTGCAGTCGGTGGCCGCCCCGGCCTCCGGCGGGCTGTCCGGCGCGACGTCCAGCCGGTACCAGGTGGCGCTGCTGTTGGCCCCGGCCGATGCGGACGCGGTGGTCAGGGCGCTGCCCACCGGTGAGCCGATGGTGGTGTTGCAGACCGACCGCAGCCCGGAGGCCGGCGGGTGAGCCGGGAGTGACCGCGGGACTGCTGACGGCCGGAGCCGGCCACCCGTGGGAGACCGAACTGGTGGCCGCGCTGGATTCGCCGGGGGCGCCGCTGACGGTGATCCGGCGCTGCGCGGACATCGCCGACGTGCTGGCCACCGCCTCCACCGGGCAGGTGTCCGCCTGCGTGCTGGCCGCCGACCTGCGGCGGCTGGACAGCGAGGCGGTGCAGCGGCTGGCGGCCGCGGACGTGGTAGTGGTGGTGGTCCACCCCGGGGGTGACCTGCGAGCGCCCGCCCGGCTGGATCGCATCGGCGTGACGGCGACGGTGGCCGACGACGCCGGGGCCCCGGGCATCATCGACGCCATCCAGCAGGCGCTGGCCGCGAGTGCCACCGCGACCGTCGGGCCGGCCCGCCCGGCCACCCGCAGTGCCGCCGATCCGCGCTGGGCGCTGGTGCCCCGCCCGGGCGTGCCGGACGACGAGCAGGACGGTGCGGCGGAGTCGGCGGCGACACCGTCCGGCGACCCGGGTGATCCCGACGGTGCGGGTGACGGGTCGG
>DASSTH010000066.1:0-3331 GCA_035708025.1 Nakamurella sp.
ACCACCGATGGCCCCGTCTCCGATGGTCCCGTCACCGATGGTCCCATCACCGGTGGCTCCACCACCGATGGCCCCGTCGCCGATGGTCCCGTCACCGATGGTCCCGTCGCCGATGGTCCCATCACCGGTGGCTCCACCACCGATGGCCCCGTCACGGGAAGGGAGATGCCATGACGTCCGCGGTCGGCGACACCGAGGGACTGTTGCTGGTGGACAAGCCGTCCGGGCCCACCTCGCACGACGTGGTCGGCCGGGTACGGGCGATCCTGCGGACCCGGCGGGTCGGGCACGCCGGCACGCTGGACCCGATGGCCACCGGCCTGCTGGTGATCGCCGTCGGCCGCGCCACTCGGATGCTGGGACACCTTGCGCTGACCGCCAAGTCGTACACCGCCACCATCAGGCTCGGCGAGTCCACCACGACCGACGACGCCGACGGCGAAGTGCTGTCCGCGGCCGACGCGGCCGGGGTCGACGACGCGGCCCTGGCCGGGGCCATGGCGGCGCTGACCGGCGACCTGATGCAGGTGCCCAGCGCGGTCTCCGCGGTGAAGGTGGACGGCCGTCGGGCGTATGCCCGGGTACGGGCCGGGGAGCAGGTGCAGCTCGCCGCGCGGCCGGTGACGGTGTCCCGGTTCGAGGCGGTCGGCCCGGCGCGACGGCACGGCGCCCTACTGGACCTCGACGTGGCCGTGGACTGCAGCACCGGCACCTACGTGCGGGCGCTGGCCCGGGACCTGGGTGCCGCGCTGGGCGTCGGCGGGCACCTGACGGCGCTGCGCCGGACCCGGGTGGGGCCGTTCGACGTGTCGGGGGCGGTCGACGTGTATCCCTCGGGGGTGCCGGAGCGCGTCGGCCCGCGCCCGGAGATCCCCGACGCGCTGCGGGAGGCGGTACGGTCCGCCGTGCTGGACGTGTCGGCCGCCGCCCGGGCAGCCTTCGCGGTCCGCCAGCTGACCGAGGAGCAGGCCGTCGACCTCTCCCACGGCCGGCCGGTGGCGCCGGCCGGGCTCGGCGGAACCTACGCCGCACTCCATCCCGACGGCCGGCTGGTGGCCCTGCTCGCCGAGCAGAACGATGCTGCGCGGCCGGTGCTGGTCTGGCAGGCCGCCGGCTGATCGGACATCGAGCTTGCGCGGCGGACGAATGAGGCGCACACTAAAAACAACATCTGCCGTCAATAGAAGGAGATGGTTCGAGATGACCGCGGTCGCCGCCGCACCGTCCACCCGCCAACCCCACCGCGTGCAGAACGCGCTGCACCGAGCTGTGAACGAGCCTGCGTACGGGGCCTTTGCGCTGTTGCGCATCGGCTTCGTCGCGCTGCCGCTGTTGATGGGGCTGGACAAGTTCTTCAACCTGCTCACGGACTGGCCCGGCTACCTCGCGCCATGGATCGTTGGGATCATCCCGCTCAGCGCGCAGCACGCCATGTTCGTCGTCGGGGCGGTGGAAATCGTCGCCGCACTGGCGATCGCCATCAAACCCCGGTACGGCGCATACGTGGCCGCCGCCTGGCTGGCCGGCATCGTGATCAACCTGCTGACCTATTCCGGTTTCTACGACGTCGCGCTGCGTGACTTCGGCCTCATGCTGGCCGCGCTCACCCTCGCCCGGCTGGCCAGCGTGTACGACCCGCCCTGGCGGCGCACCCACGCCGGAGCCTGACCAGCGAGCCGCCCGGCCGGCCGGCAGCCCCGTCGGCCACCACCGGGCGGCGGGTGGCAGGCTGGTCCCCGCACGAGTGGATCACCAGATCCGCCGTGCGGACGGGAGGCCCGGTGCAACGCTGGCGCGGCTTGGACGAGATCCCCGCGGGTTGGGGTCGATGCGTGCTGACCATCGGCGTGTTCGACGGCGTGCACCGGGGCCACCAGGCCCTGATCGCCGCCGCCGTGGGCCGCGCGCGCGAGTTGGGTCTGCCGCTGGTCGTGATGACCTTTGACCCGCACCCCGCCGAGGTGGTCCGCCCCGGCAGCCACCCCAGCATGCTGTCGACCCTGCGGCGGCGCGCCGAGTTGGTCGCCGAGCTCGGCGCCGACGTGTTCCTGGTGCTGCCGTTCACGCCCGCGGTCGCGGCGATCGAGGCGGAGTCGTTCATCCACGACGTGATCGTGGACCGGCTGCACGCGGCCAGTGTGGTGGTCGGGGAGAACTTCCGCTTCGGGCACCGGGCCGCCGGAACCGTGCAGTTGCTGGACGCCCTGGGCCGGCGTTTCGGCTTCACCGCCGTGGGGGTGCCGCTGGTGTCCGACGACTCGCTGACGGTGAGCTCCACCTACGTGCGATCGTGCGTGGACGCCGGTGATGTGGCCGCCGCGGCGGAGGCGCTCGGCCGGCCGCACCAGATCGAGGGTTTCGTGGTGCACGGCGACGGGCGGGGCGGCGCGCAGCTGGGGTATCCGACCGCCAACCTGGACGTGATGCCGCACACCGCGGTGCCGGCCGACGGCATCTATGCGGGCTGGTTCCTGCTCGGCACCCGGCGCTCGCCGGCGGCGATCTCCATCGGCTCCAACCCGACGTTCTCCGGCCGGGAGCGCACCGTCGAGGCGTTCGTGCTCGACGAGGCCGGGAACTTCTACGGCCGGCGGGTGTCGCTGGAGTTCGTGGAACGGTTGCGCGCCATGGAGAAGTTCGACTCGGTGGAGGCCCTCATCGCCCAGATCGGCCGGGACGTGCAGCGCACCAGGGAGATCCTGGGTGTCTGAGACTTCTCGTTGCCACACCCGACGCGGGTGTAGCGCGTTCTCGGCGGGGCGCGCCGGTGGGTGACGGCGTGGCGTGGGGAGTTCACGCTACGACTGGTGGGTGCCCGTGAGGGGTTCGGTCGGGTGTAGCGCGTTCTCGGCGGGGCGCGCCGGTGGGCGACGGCGTGGCGTGCAGGATTTGCGCTACGCCCGGAACGTGCGTCTCGCGCCACGAAACGTGCATCGCGACCCGGCGTCAAGGAACCCAGCGACGCTCGGTCAGCTCGGCGGGCTGTCCCCCTGACCGAATTTCGTCCACACCGGGCCGTCGAAGGTGGCTGCGCCCTCCCGACACGTGTTCCGTCGCGGTATGACCGATGCGGATGAGCTGGAATTGTGGGCGGGCATGTCCCGAGGCCAGGCCCTTGCGGGTGGTCTGCGAGACCGGGACCTGGCGACAATGATCAAGAGGGGCGGCTGGAGCCGAATCCGTCGTGGCGACTACGGGCTGACGCCGGGGGCGTGCTGGCCGGAGGACCGCCACCTGCTGCTTGTCCGGTCGACCATTCCGCGCCTGGGTCACGGTGGTGCGCCGAGGATTCTGAGCCACGCGTCCGCGACCGTGTTCCACGGGCTGCCCG
>DASSTH010000067.1:0-10284 GCA_035708025.1 Nakamurella sp.
CCGCGGTGTCGGCGCCGGTACCGGTGACGGTGATCGCCGGGGCGGCCGACGCCCTGCCGGCGGCGGACGCCTCCTTCGACGCCGCGGTCTGCTCGCTCGTGCTGTGCAGCGTTCCGGACCTGGCCGCCGCCCTGGCGGAGATCCGTCGGGTGCTGCGCCCGGGCGGCGAACTGCGGTTCTACGAGCACGTGCGGTCGGCGTCCCGGTTGGTGGGCTGGCTGGAGGACGCGGTGACGCCGCTCTGGCGCCGGGTGGCCGGTGGCTGTCACCCCAACCGGGACACGGTGGCGGCGATCGGCGGGGCGGGCTTCGACGTCGACCGGGTGCGCCGGTTCCCGTTCAGTGCCGGCCCAGGGGCGCCCAGGGTGGCACACGTCCTCGGCATGGCACGGCGGGCCGACCAGCCGTCGTGATCGCTGGCGGCACCGGATCCCCGGTGCCCTTGATGAGCTGCGCCGATGGCGACCGGCGCTCGACTTCCGGTGTGCCGATCGTCACCGGTACGCGAGACCGGTCCGGCGGAAAGCCCGCCGAGCCTAGGTTAGGCTGTCCTTATGTTGCGGCTGGAGGGCGTCGACAAGACCTTCCCGGTCCGGCGCACCCCCGTTCGGGCACTTCGCGATGTCAGCCTGACCATCCGCACCGGCCTGCTCACCTCGGTGCTCGGAGCCTCCGGCAGCGGCAAGTCCACCCTGCTGCGGGTGATCGCCGGGTTCGAGCACCCGGACCGCGGCACGGTCCACCTGGACGGCCGCGTGCTGAACGGACCGGGCACGTTCGTCCGGCCCGAGCATCGCGGCATCGGCATCGTCCCGCAGGACGGCGCGCTGTTCCCGCACCTGGACGTGGCCGGCAACGTCGCCTTCGGGCTCAGCCGGACGGCGGCCGATCGGCTGTCCACCGCCCGGCGCCGGCGCCGGGCCGCCCGGGTCGACGAACTGCTGCACCTGGTCGGTCTGGACGGCTACCAGCGCCGCCGGGTCGACCAGCTGTCGGGTGGTCAGCAGCAGCGGGTCGCGCTGGCCCGCGCGCTGGCGCCCAGCCCGGGGGTGATCCTGCTGGACGAGCCGTTCTCCGCGATCGACGCCGCGCTGCGAACCGAACTCGGGCTGGAGGTCCGGAACCTGTTGCGGGACCTGGAGATCACCACGGTGCTGGTCACCCACGACCAGGAGGAGGCACTGTCGCTCGCCGACGAGGTCGTGGTGATGCGCGAGGGCCGGGTCGTTCAGATCGGGACGCCGCGCGAGGTGTATGAGAACCCGGCGGATGCGGCGACCGCGCGGTTCGTCGGCGATGCGGTGGTGCTGGACGGGACGGTGCTGTCCTGTGACGAGCGCGCGTCCCGGGTGGACTGCCTGCTCGGCTCGCTGAGCGCACTGCACTCCCGGATTCCGCCGGCTGCGGGCTTCCTGTCGGGGGAGGCCCGCGGCGCCGGCTCATCGGACGTGGCGTTGGCCGCAGCCTCGTCACCGTCCCTGCGGCCGGGTGGGCCGTGCAGGGTGATCATTCGGCCAGAGAGTCTGCGGATGGGGCAGTCCGGGGTATCCGCGGTGGTGACATCCACCGAGTACTACGGGCACGACGCGATGACGACCCTCCGGCTCGGCGCAGCCGGTGACGGGCCCACTGTCCGGGTGCGGACCAGTGGGCCCGCGAGGCTGCCCGCGATCGGGGCGGCGGTCGCCGTGCGGGTGGCCGACCCGGTGCTGGTGGTACCCGCGGAGTGAGCGCGCGCAGCGGGCCGCGGAGCACCCCCCCGCGCACACGGTCCAACTGAACTAAGGCTAGCCTTACCTATATTCGGCAGATCGCCTGCCGGCGCCGACAAGGAAACGCCAGGTCGGCCTCGACACTGCATCAGGGAGCGCGCGTGTTCATGTTTGCCCGTCACCATCCATTCCGGCGGCTGGCTGCCGCTGGGGCCGCAGCGATCCTGGCGGTGAGCCTGGCGGCCTGCGGATCCGGCGCGTCGGGATCAGACGGCGATTCGTCGACTCCGAACCCAGGCTCGTCCGGATCGGCCGTCGACCAGACCACTGCGGCGTCCACCGGTGGCGGGTCCGGGCCGGCGACCGCCGCCTCGTCCGGATCCCCGTCACCGTCCCAGGACGGCGCGGCGGACAAGGCGCCACTGACGATCTACACCGGCCAGCACGAGGCGCTGGTGCAGGCGCTGACCGACGCGTTCACCGCGGACACCGGCATCACGGTGAACCTGCGGGCCGGCGACGACGCCGAGTTGGCCAACCAGTTGATCGAGGAGGGCGACGCCACGCCCGCCGACCTGTTCCTGTCCGAGGAACCCAGTCCGATGGGGTTGCTGGACGGCAAGGGGCTGCTGGCGGCGGTCGACACGTCCACGCTCGACGAGGTGGACCCGGCGCTGGTGCCGAGCTCCGGGAACTGGATGCCGTATGCCGCCCGGTCCCGGGTGATCTACTACAACCCGAACCTGATCACGGTCGACGAGCTTCCGCACAGCATCATGGATCTGACCGATCCGCAGTGGAAGGGCAAGTTCGGTTATGCCCCGTCCGGCGCCTTCGCCGCGACGGTGAGCTATCTGATCAACACCATCGGCGAGGACAAGACGCTCAGCTGGCTGGAGGGCATCAAGGCCAACGGCGTCAACGAGCAGACCAACGGCAAGATCCGGGACGCTGTGGAGGCGGGCCAGATCCCGTTCGGGCTGTCCAACCACTACTACTGGTGGATCCTGGCCAACTCCAAGGGCGGTCCGGACAAGCTGACGAGCAAGATCTACTACTTCGACCACCCGGACGCCGGCTCCCTGGTGATGGCCTCCGGCGCCGGAATCCTCAAGGCCAGCAAGCACCAGTCGGAGGCGCAGCAGTTCCTGGCCTGGCTGGGGTCCGCGGACGGCGGCCAGCAGGTGATCGCCGGGAATCAGGCGGCCCAGTACCCGGTGGCGCCGGGCGTGACGAGCAAGGCGGGGCTGCAGCCGCTGTCGGAACTGCATGCTCCGGACGTGGATCAGAGCGTGTTCGCCGACACCGCGGCCGCCAAGGACCTGATCATCAAGGCGGGCATCGCGTGACGGGGCGGGTCGGAGTTGCGTGCCTGGACGGTGTCGACCGCGCGGCGGTAAGGGACCTCACGGCGGTGACGGACCTCACGGTGGTGACGGGATCGTCGACTGGCTCGTCCGCGGCGCGGCACCGAGCCGACACCGCCTGAGCCGCCCGGGATCTGCTGCTCATGTCCAGCGCCACCGAAGCACCGCTGCTGCCTCCCCCGGGTGAGCCGGACGGCCCGGTCCGGTCGTCGCGCCCGGGCCGTCTGCTGCGGCCCGGGCGGGCGCCGGTGCTGGTGGTGTTGGCAGCGGCGGTGGTGGCGCTCGCGTCGCTCGCCCCGGCCGCCTACCTGGTGCTGCGGGAGGGCTTCAGCCTCTCCCTATTGGTCGGTGCCCTGGACAGCCCGTCGACCCCGCGGCTGCTGTGGAACACCGCGATCCTGGTCCTCACCGTCGGCGTGTCCTGCCTGGTGCTCGGTGTCGGGCTGGCCGTCCTGGTGGTGCGCACGAACCTGCCCTGGCCGCGGTTGTGGATCGTGCTGTTCACCATGCCGTTGGCGGTGCCGGGGTTCGTGTCCGCGTACACCTGGGTCGCAGCGGGCTTCCGGTACTTTCCGCAGTCCACCGTGCTGAACGGGCTGGGCGGCGCCACCTTCGTGATGAGCCTGGGGCTGTTCCCGTACGTGTTCCTGCCCGCGGTCGCGGCGTTGCGAGGGGTCGACGCGGCGCAGGAGGAGGTGGCCCGGGCGCTGGGCCGGTCCCGCTGGCACACCTGGTGGACGGTGACGGTGCCGCAGCTTCGGGTGGCGGCCGCGGCGGGGACGCTGATCGTGACGCTGCACGTACTGGGCGAGTTCGGGGCACTGCAGCTGCTGAACTACCAGACACTGACAACGGCCATCATGCAACGGGTCCGGGTCCTCGGGGCGCCCGAGTCGGGGCGGGCGCTCGCGGTGGTGCTGGTCGGCGGCGCGGCGCTGCTGCTGGTGCTGGAACGGCTCGGCCGGGGTCGGCGGGTGCCCGCCCGGGTTGGCCGGGGGGTGGTGCGGAGCGCGGTGCGCTGGTCGTTGGGGCGGGCGCGTGCGTTGTGGGCGCTGGGCTGTGGGGTGGTGGCACTGCTGGCCCTCGGAGTGCCGCTGTATGTCGCCGTGGTCGGTCTGGTGGACGGCATCGGTGGCGGCGGGGGCGGTGTAGACGCCGTCCTGGACGGTCCGGCCGGCATCGATTGGGGCGGCCTGGGTTCCGCGGCACTGAGCACGCTCGAGCTGGCGGTGGCGGCGGGGGTGGCGGCGACCGTGGTGGCGTTGCCCATCAGCTGGCTGTACGCACGGCATCCGGGCCGGTTCGCCAGCCTTGCCGAGCGTTCGGTGTGGCTGGCGCACTCGCTGCCGGGGGTGATCCTGGCATTGGCGTTGGTGTACATCGGGATTCGTTGGTTCCGGCCGTTGTACCAGACGCCGGTGATGCTGGTTGCGGCCTACGTGATCCTGTTCCTGCCGCTGGCGGTGGGATCCCAGCATGTCGGGTTGCGGGCGGCCGGCCGCCGGCTGGACGAGGCAGCGCATTCGCTGGGCTACGGCCGGGTCCGGACCCTGCTGCGGGTGACGTTGCCGCTGGCCTTCCCCGGCGTCGCTGCCGGCGCCCTGTTCGTGTTGCTGGATTCCGCCAAGGAACTGACCACGACGCTGCTGCTGATCCCGACCGGCACGTCGACCCTGACGACCGCGCTGTGGGCCACCACCAACGGAGAGGTGCTGGACTTCACCGCGGCTGCCCCGTACGGCACGGCGTTGATCCTGCTCGGCGTGCTGCCGGCCTACCTGCTCGCCCGGCGGACCCTGCGCGAGCTGCGGTGAGGCGGGCGCGGCTCAGTCGTCGGACACCGGGTCCAGGCGGTGGTCGATCACAGGGACCGGGTGGGTGTCGCTGTCGGGATCGATACGCTCAAGTTCGGCCAAGCGCTCATTCTCGCCTGCCAGAAAGGCGGCGACCTCAGTCGTTCGCCCGGATTCGGGGAATAGCGCCGTGCAGCCGTCGCCAGCACCTCGCATCCTGTCGATGACGCGGCTGAATGCGATGGCGAGATCGCGCAAGACGTCCGGAGGAGACGCATCAAGACCCTCAACACAGACTGAGAAGCGGCGTGCCCCGGCGATCCAATCCAAATCTGAGGCAGTGGATATCACGGCATCGAGTCCGTCAATGGGCCAAGGAACTCGGAACGTATCTACGAAGGCACCGACGAGCGCCGGCCGATCTGAAACACCGCGGAGATCGAGGCGGAAGGGTGTTCCTCCAGCAGCTCGGATGCAGTCCTCTGCAACCGCGATCATCGAGTCCGAGCAACCCAGGTGTATCGCGTTTGCCGTCAGCTCTGTCATGCGCATCTCTCCTGGCGATCACGGCCCGATGATGATCGGCGGGCCACCCTTGTCCCAGAAGTAGATCACGTCGGGGTTTTTCTTATCTCCTCCGAAGATGATGCGGTAGACCCCGCGCTTCTGCCCCGCCGCCGCGACGGTCCACTCGTGGTAGTAGTCAGCTGGCTTCGCAGGCAGCCGGCCGTCGCTGTTGTCCCATGTCTTTCCGTCGTGGCCCGGAAAACGGGGATTGCCACCGGCCTTGGCACGCGCGATGGCGTCGTCTACCTGCTTGAGCACGTCGGGTGGGATGGAGTCCCGATTCATCCGCGCGATCACGTGCATGTCGGCGGTGGGGGTGCCGGGGACGGTCGGATGCAGGGCGTCGTCGACCACCTCATCGGGTGACTCACCCTTGATCGCGGAGGCGATCAGGATGCCGAGGCCCACGCCAGCGGCCACCGCGGCCGCGCCGACCGCGACCTCAGGGGCAGCCACGGCGGCTCCGGCCCCACCCGCGAGCGCCAGGCCGCCGCCTCCACCCGCCCCGAACAACGCCAGCGCCAGTCCCGCGACGCCGAGCAGTTCGCCGATCTCGGAGAAGAAGTCGTCGGCCGACCGCACCGCGGGCGCGGCCGCCAGCAGGCCCGCCGTCCCGGAGACGGTGCGTAGCCCCGCCGCGATGCTTCGCAGCGCGGCACCGGCCAAGCGGGCTTGCGCGGGGGTCGTGATCGCTCCGGCAGGCCGCGTTGCCGCGGGACTCATCCAGCCGAGCGGCTTCAACCCGCCCGACGCCCGGATGGCCGGCGATGACCCGACATTGGCGGCGGAGGCGGTCCGCATCCTGGGCAACTGCGCGGCGGCAGCCGCCAGGTCCGCCCGGCACCGCACGACGGCGTCATGGTGCTCGGTCAGCACCTGCGCGGCGCGGTCGTAGATCCGGTGCAGCATCCCCGGATCGGCGCCGGCCGCGACTTCCCCGTCACCGCCGATGCCGCCGCACCGCGAGGGGAGTTGGCATTCCAGCCAGCGCAGCTCCCGCTGGCAATTCTCCAGCCGATCGGCGAACCGGCTGAGGGCCGCCGCGCCGTAGTGCCAGGCCCGTGCCGACTGCCCGAACCGATCGGCGAACGCCTCCAGATGTGCCTCGAATACGGCTGCCTCGTCACCGATGAAACCGCCGACATGACAGCGGTGGACCGACGAGGCCCAGTCAGTGCACCTGTCTCCGATCTGTCGCCACCCGTGGGCCGACTCCCGGATGGCCCCCGGGTCGCCTCCCAGCATGGCGATCGGTCGCAGCGTTGCGGTGGTCACTGGCCGGCTCCCCCTCCAGCGCGACGCCGGTTGCCGTCACGCGGTCGGGAGCATGGCAGGTTCGGCGACATCCGCCGTCGAGTTATCCACAGGCGGCTTGATTCGGCTCGCCACGGCCGACCCGGACCCAATTTCGCGAGGATCAACTTCGCGGATGTCGGCCCGGTGTGCCGGGTTCCGCGTGAAGTTGATCCTCGCGGACGGAAGTTGATCCTCGCGGCAGGTGGGGTCGCGGGCGGAGGGTGTGCCCTCGCGGGATCGGGGGTCAGCGGCGGGCGGGTTTGCGGAACGCCCCGGTGACGAGCCACCGGTCGCCGCGGTATCGCAGCCCCAACGTGACCGCGCGGGCCGTCATGTAGGCGCCCGCATAGGCGATCCACAACCACACCAGGCCCGCCGTGCCGCCCGCGGCGAACTGCGCGACCGCCCAGGCCGCGGGCAGGTACACCGCCAGGTTCACCAGGCCGGCCCAGGCCAGGTACGGCGCGTCGCCGGCCCCGATCAGCACCCCGTCCAGCACGAACACCCAGCCGGACACCGGCTGCGCCGCCGCCAACACCAACAACACCGCACCGACCGTCGCCCGCACCGCCGGGTCCGGGGAGAACGCGGTTCCCGCCACGGCGTGCACCAGCAGCACCACCACGCCGATCACCACACCGGCCGCCACACCCCAGGCGAGCATCCGCCGTGTCAACGCCCGGGCGGCCGCCGCGTCGCCCTCACCGAGCGCCTTGCCGGTCAGCGCCTGCGCCGCGATGGCCACCGCGTCCAGGCCGAGGGCGAGGAAGTTCCAGATCGACATCACCACCTGGTGCGCGGCCAGCGAGGCGGTGCCCTGGCCGGCCGCCACCACGGTGGTCACGATGATCGCCACGCGCAGCGTCGCCGTGCGCACCAGCAGCGGAACCCCCGAGCGGCCGGCCCCGCCGATCCCGCGCAGGTGCGGCCGCAGCCTGGCGCGGAACCGGCGCGCGCCCCGCCACACCACCACCGCCAGCGCCACGGCCATGCCGGTCTGGGACAGGGCGGTGCCGATCGCCGAACCGGCCACCCCCCAACCGAAGCCGAACACCAGCAGCACGTTCAGCCCGACGTTGACCACCGCCCCGGTCACCGCGACAACCAGCGGCGTGCGGGTGTCCTGCAGGCCACGCAGCACCCCGGTCGCGGCCAGCACCAGCAGCATCCCGGGCAGTCCCAGCAGCGACCAGCGCAGGTAGCTGGTCCCGAAGCCGGCCTCGAGCGGGCCGGCACCGAGCACCCGGACCAGCCAGGGGGCGGCCGGGAATGCGACGGCACCGATCAGCACGCCCAGCCCCAGCGCCAGGTACAGCCCGTCGACGCCGTGGGCCAGCGCCGCCGATCGGTCACCCGCCCCGAGCGACCGGGCCACCTGCGCCGTGGTGCCGTAGGCCAAGAAGATCGCCAGGCCGACGATGGTGGTGAGCACCACGCTGGCCACCGCCACGCCGGCCAGTTGTGCCGTGCCCAGGTGTCCCACGATGGCCGCGTCCGCCAGCAGGAACGCCGGCTCGGCCAGCAGCGCGCCGAGCGCCGGCACCGCGAGCGCGGCGATCTGCCGGTTGAGGCTGGGCGCGGGGGCTGTCACGTCGGAGAGCCTGCCAGGTGGGGGTGACGGGTGTCCGGAGGGGGATGCGCACCGAAAGTCGCAACTCGATGACGGTCCTTGAACCGCGACCTGCGAAAACGGCCTTGGGGATGGAATCGAGTTGCGACTTCTCGGAGCGGTGCGGGCCGGGCCACGGTTGACACGTCCGCCGCGGACGACACTGCCCGGCACCCTCACTCCTCGGCGAGCGCCTCCACCGGCGTCGCCCGCGCCGCTCGCCGGGCCGGCAGCGCGGACGCCAGCACCCCGGCGGCCACCGCTACCAGCAGCACGAGCCCCACTGATCCCCACGGCACGGAGAACACCAGGACGCGGCCGATCTCGTTGAAGGTCGCCGCGGCCCCGGCCCAGCCGTAGATCAGTCCCAGCACGATCCCGACGACGGCTCCGATAAGCGCCAGCAGCAACGCTTCCAGCGCCAGCGTGGCCCGCAGCTGACCGCGCCGCAGGCCCAGGGCCCGCAGCAGCGCCGACTCCCGAGTGCGCTCCACCACCGACAGTCCGATGGTGTTGCCGATCCCGACGATCGCGATCACCACCGCCACCGCGAGCAGTCCGGTGGCGACGGTCGTCACCGTGCCCAGCACCGACTGCACCGCCGCCCGCTCGCTGGCCGAACCCTGCACGTAGATGTCCGGGTGGCCGGCCACCAGTGAGTTGAGCGCCGAGGTCACCCCCGCGGCGTCGTCGGTGTCCGCCAGTGCGGCCCAGATCACCACCGTGGGGGCGGAGGGAGCAAGAGCCCCGAGCGCGGCACCGGTGGTCACCAGCGATATCCCGGTGGTGCCCGCCTCGGGCAGGCGCCCCGCGTGGACAGTGAACTGCTGGGAGTGGCCAGCGACAGTGAGGGTGATCCGGTCCCCGACCTGCACCGCGCCGCCGTCCAGCCACCAGGCCGGCACCAGGATCGGCGGTGCAGCACCCGTCGCCGGCTGATCCAGCGCCTCCAGTCCGCCACGCAGCACGGCCGCCGCATCGGCCGGCGCTCCGAGCAGCGTCACCCCATCTCCGCCGGGTAGTTGTCCGGCGCCGGCTCCCGGCAGTGACACCGCGGCGTGCGCCCCTGGCACGGAGATCGTCCCGGCCAGTCCCTCGGTGCCGCGCACCCCGGTGACCACGGACGCCGGGAGCGGGGTGCCGTCGCCGGCCACCGAGACGTCCACGGGGTAGCGGTCGGCCATGGCCCGGTCCACGCTGGCGCCCACCGAGGCGGCGGCCACCTGCAGCATCACGATCAGCCCGACACCCACCACCAGCGCCGCGCTGGTGGCCGCGGCCCGGCCGGGATTGCGCACCGCGTTGGCCGCCGCCAGCCGGCCCGGCACCCCGGCGGCCGGTCCGGCCCGGCCAGCCAGCCGCAGCAGCGGGGGCAGGAAGGATCGAGTCAGCAACAGCACGCCCACCGCCGAGATCGCCCCGCCCGGCAACGCCATCAGCAGGGAGCTGCCCAGCACGCCTCCGGCCAGCACGAGCCCACCCAGCAGCACCAGGACGACCCCGGTGACCACCCGGGCCCGGCTGGTCCGGCGCGCGGCCGCGGGCTCGGCGACCGGGCGCAGCGCCACCAGCGGCGGAACCCGCATGGCCCGGGAGGCCGGCAACACCGCCGCCCCCACGGTCAGCAGGATGCCGACGACCGTCACGATCACCAAGGGCAGCACGGGGACGGCCAGCCCCCCGGTGTCCAGGCCGGTCACGGCGGCCGCGATGGCCCCGGCGCCGATCCCCACCCCGACGCCCAGCAGCGATCCGATGCCGCCGATCAGCGACGCCTCCACGATCACCTCGCGCCGCACCTGCGATCCGGTCGCCCCGACGCACCGCAGCAGGGCGATCTGCCGCCGCCGCTGGGTCAACAGGATGGTGAAGGTGTTGGCGATGACGATGCCGGCCACCACCAGGGCGATCGCGGCGAAGCCGAGCAGCACCGTGGTCAG
>DASSTH010000068.1:0-2457 GCA_035708025.1 Nakamurella sp.
GTCTCCGGCGTGTCGCCCGGGCGGTGACGGGCCGCCGGGGTGGCCCATCCGCAGGACACCGGGACGCTAGGCCGCGGCCGGACGACGCGCCAAGGCCGCCCTGTGCACAACGTCGGGACAACGTGTTGATGGCGGAGGATCGCCGCAGGTGCCCATCCCCCCACCCTGTGGACAGACTGGGGAAATCTCGAACTCGAGGCGTCATCAGCGCTGGTCAGCGAACTGCTTGACCATTCCTTTCCTGTGCACAACTTGTGTTGGCAGATTCTCGGCGCGCCGTCTCCGGCGTGTCGCCCGGGCGGTGACGGCGCCTCCGGCGGTGGCGTCGCCGGGGTCCGTACGGCACGTTCCGTGCCCGCCGGAAGGCCCGTCACCGAGCCGTGTCGGTGGTCATGGGCGGTCCGTCACCCAGGGTCACAGCACCACGGTCGCGGACCCGCGCGGCGGCCTCCGCCGGCCACTCGATGGAGCGTTCCCGCACGGCGCCGCCCAGGGCCTCCGGCCGTCGCAGCGAGGAGCCGGCCCGGCGGACCGGAACCGCGGCGTATCATTTGTTTGGCTAATAAGTTCGTCCGTCCGGCGCTCGTGGCGCCGACCCCTGGAGTCAACCCGTGCCCTCTCCCGACCAGGCCGCCGTCACGGTGACCTCGAATACGCCTGCCCCGGCGCGCCCGTCACCTGCCTCACTGTCCGCCCCGGCGGGCTCGTCACCGGCCTCACCGTCCGCCCCGGCAGGCTCGTCACCGGCTCCTGCCGGATCCTCGCCAGCCGCGAAGTCGGCTCCCTCCGGATCATCGGTCGAGGCGCCGACGGGCGCTGCCGCCCGGCCGGTGCGGTTGCTCGGTGGGCAGCCGGTCGCGGTCTGGGTGGTGGCCTTCGCCGCCATGGTCTCGTTCATGGGCATCGGCCTGGTGGACCCGATCCTGAAGCAGATCGCCGGCAACCTGCACGCCACCCCCAGCCAGGTGTCACTGCTGTTCACCAGCTACCTGCTGGTGACGGCGTTCGCGATGCTGATCACGTCCTTCTTCTCCAGCCGGCTCGGCGGGCGCCTGACGCTGATCCTCGGGCTGGTCGTGATCATCGCGTTCTCCACCCTGGCGGGCACCTCGACGACGGTCGCCGCGCTGGTCGGCTGGCGGGCCGGCTGGGGCCTGGGCAACGCACTGTTCATCGCCACCGCACTGGCCGCGATCGTGGCCGTCGCCCGTGGGGGTGCGGAGAAGGCGATCACGCTGTACGAGGCGGCGCTGGGCATCGGCATCTCCGCGGGTCCGCTGGTCGGCGCGATGCTGGGCGACCTGCAGTGGCGACTGCCGTTCTTCGGTGTCGCGGTGCTGATGGCCATCGCGCTGGTCGCGATCGTGTTCCTACTGAAGGACCGGGTGCACGTGACGCACGCGGTCTCGGTCGGGGCGCCGCTGCGCGCGCTGGGGCACGGCGGGCTGCTGGTGATGGGCATCGCCGCACTGCTGTACAACGGCGGTTTCTTCGCGGTGATCGCCGCCACCCCGTTCGCGGTGCCGCTGGGCGTGTACGGCATCGGGTTCATGTTCTTCGGCTGGGGCGTGCTGGTGGGCATCTTCGCCGTGTGGGGCGCCCCCTGGATGCATCGCCGGTTCGGGCTGATCCGCTCCTTCGGGATGGCGATCGGGGTGTTCTCGCTGATCCTGGTCGGCGTGGCGCTCGCCGTGCAGGCCGGCAGCGTGACGGCGGTGATCGTGCTGGTGATCGTCTGCGGCGCGCCGCTGGGTGTGCTGAACACGCTGTTCACCCAGTCCGCGATGAACATCGCTCCGGTCCCCCGCCCGGTGGCCTCGGCCGGCTACAACTTCGTGCGCTTCCTCGGCGGGGCGGTGTCGCCGTGGATCTGCAGCAAGCTCGGCGAGTCGGCGCTCGGGTGGTCGTCACCGTTCTGGTTCGGCGCGGTGTGCGTGGCGCTGGCCCTGGCGGTGATGCTGGGCTTCGGCACCCGGTATCTGCGGGCGATCAACCCGGTGCACTGAGTCGCGCGGGGGCGTGCGGCCCGGCGGATGCCCTGGCGCGTATCGCTGGCGACTGCCCCCTCGGACGCGTGCCGCCCTGGCGCACACCCCTCCGATCTCGTTGAGTGAACCGCTCGCCGCGCTTTTCGGCCTCCAAGAGCAGCGAGAGGTGCAGTCAACACGAGAGCGGCGCACGGCGGGCCATGCGCAGGCGCCGCCGCGGCGGGTGCCGCGGCGGGTGCCACACACACGAGGGGCTGCTCAGGGCAGATCCGCCGGCGGCAGCGTCGGTGGCCGGCGCGGGCCGCTCGGGGGCACCGTGGGATGCATGACCTCACCAGAACGCCCCACCCCCGGACGGTTCGAGGACGACCTGATCGCCAACCGGCTGTGTGCCCAGCTGATCCTGCTGGCCGACGAGGATCCCGAGCACGACATCCTGATGCTGATCAACTCGCCGGGCGGGTCGGTG
>DASSTH010000069.1:0-9201 GCA_035708025.1 Nakamurella sp.
ACCTGATGTGGGGCCTGTTCCCGCTGTACTGGCCGCTGTTGGAGCCGGCCGGGGCGGTGGAGATCCTGGCCCACCGGATGTTCTGGTCCGCAGTGGTGATGGCGTTGGTGATCACCGTGCTGCGCCGCTGGCGCGAGGTGCGCGCACTGCCGGCCCGGACCTGGGGCCTGATCGCCGCGGCGGCAGTGCTGATCAGCGTCAACTGGGGCGTCTTCATCTACGCGGTGAACAACGGGCACGTGGTGGAAGCCTCGCTGGGCTACTTCATCAACCCGCTGGTCAGCGTGGCGCTGGCGGTGCTGGTGCTCGGTGAGCGGCTGGCGCCGATCCAGTGGGCCGCCCTGGCCGTGGCGGTGCCGGCCGTGGTGCTGACCGCCGTCGGCGCCGGCTCCATTCCCTGGCTGGCCCTGGCCCTGGCCACCAGCTTCGGCCTGTACGGGCTGATCAAGCGGATCATCACGATCCCCGCCGCGCTGTCCCTGCTCGGCGAATCATCGGTGGTGCTGCTGCCCGCCCTCGGCTTCTTGATCTGGCTGCAGGCGGACGGCCGTGGGCACTTCACCGGCTATGGGGCCGGGCACATGGCGCTGATCGCGGCATCCGGAGTGGTGACGGCGCTCCCCCTGCTGTTGTTCGGTGCGGCGGCACGGCTGCTGCCGCTGTCCGTGCTCGGCTTCCTGCTCTACATCAATCCGCTCACCCAGTTCCTGCTGGGCGTGCTGTGGGTGCACGAGCACATGTCCGCGGCGCGCTGGGCCGGGTTCACGCTGCTGTGGCTGGCGCTGGGCATGCTGTCGGCGGAGGCCCTGCTGCGCTCGGGCCGTTCCAGGCGTCAACGGCGCGCGGTCGCCGATCTGCCAGTAGGTTCGCAGTAGGGAACCGGTCAGCGGACCCCTCGCCCGGCGAAGCGCCGGGCCACGTCCCGGCCCGGGAGGTGTGCCGAGTGAGCCTGCGGGACAAGCTGCGCGTACTGCGACCAGGCACGGCGCCGGCCGGACCGGCGGACCCGGACGTCTCCGGCACGCCGGCACCGTCGGAATCGAATCCTGGCGCACCGGGGCGGGGATCGGCACCGACGCCGGCCCGGAACGACGTCACCGACTTCTCCCCGCGGTCCGACGGCGACTACCGCTGCCCGGACCCGGCCGTCGTCCTGCGGTTCGCCCGGCCGGCGGTGACGGAGTCCACGGCGGGCGCCGACGAGCCGGCGGTCGGCGAGTTCACCTCCTCCGGCCGCTGGGTGGTGCAGCGCCGGTTCGGCCGGCCGGTGGTCTACACGGTGCTGGAGACGGGCCCCGAGTCGTTCACCGCGCGGCGCACCGACACGGCCACCGCCGCCACCGCCGAACTGATCTTCACCTTCGAACCGGACGAGGCCACCGCCGGCCGGGAGTGACCCGCGGCGCACGGCGGCCGGCCGGAGGATGTCAGCAACAAACGCTGCCGGCCGAGCCCGCGGCCCTGAGCCCGGGTCACCCGGTCCCGCAGCCGATCGCTACCTGGTGCGCTCCACCACGAATTGAGTCATGGCCGCCAGCGCATCCCGGGCCGACGACGGCGCGATCCGGTCCAGTTCGTCGCGGGCCCGGCCGGCGTACTCGTCCAGCGTCGACCTGGCCCTGGCCACCCCGGGCGAGGATCGCAGCCACCGGACCGCCCGCTGCACCGCCGCGTCGTCCTCGATCGGCCCGGCCAACAGCCCGACCAGCTCCGGATCGGCGTCCGGATCGGCCAGCGTGTACAGCACCGGTAGCGTGCGGACCCCCTCGCGCAGGTCGGTGCCCGGCGTCTTGCCGGAGTCGGCGGATGCAATGTCGATGATGTCGTCGGACACCTGGAACGCCACGCCGAGCGCCCGGCCGTACCGCCGCAACGCGGCGACGTCGGCATCCGGGGCGCCGGAGAACATCCCGCCGTACCGGGCGCAGGTGTCGATGAGCGAGGCGGTCTTCTCGTTCAGCACCGTCAGGTGATGCGCCACCGGATCCTGCCCGGGCGCAGGGCCGACGGTCTCCCGGATCTGCCCGGTGACCAGTTCGGCGAAGGTGTCGGCGATGATGCGCACCGCCTCCGGGCCCAGCCCGGCCACCAGCCGGGACGCCCTGGCGAACAGGAAGTCGCCGGCCAGGATCGCCACCGCGTTGTCCCAGCGCGCATTGGCGCTCTCGGCCCCGCGGCGGATGTCCGCCTCGTCCATCACGTCGTCGTGGTAGAGCGTCGCCAGGTGCACCAACTCGACCACGGCCGCCGCCGTCACCACGTCCGGGGAGTCCGGGCGTGGCCCGACCCCCGCCGCCACCAGGGTGAACAGCGGCCGGAAGCGTTTGCCGCCGGCCGCCATCAGATGCGACGCAGCCTCGGTGACGAAGTCGAACTCGCTGCGCAACTCGGCGGCCAGCTGCTGCTCCACCTCGGCGAGGCCTTCCGCGACCCGCTGGGCCAGCGCCGGGTCCGAGAGGTCCAGTCCGGCCGGACCCGTGCTGGCTGAGGGAGCGTTCACGGCGTCGGATGGTTCATTCGGCGCTCCGCTCCTCCGCCCTGCCACTCCGTGGCGACGGGCTTCCCCCGCTTCGGCCTCATTCACGGCGAGCCTAGGACAGCAACGGGAAGTGGACGCTCATCACGTCCAGCACCGGCTGCGGCACGATGCCCAGCAGGACGGTCAGCAAGGCGCAGACCCCGATCACCACCAGCGTGACGGTGGCCGGCACCACCACGACCGGCCCGTCCGCCATGCCGGCGCCGACGGTGTCGGTCTTGGGCTCGGAGAAGTACATCAGCACGATGATGCGCAGGTAGAAGAACGCCGTCACGACGGTGGCCACCATGGCGATCACCACCAGGGCGCCGAGCCCGACATCCATCGCGGCGGTGAACACCACCACTTTGCCGATGAACCCGCTGGTCAGCGGGATGCCCGCGAACGACAGCAGGAAGATGGTCATCACCGCAGCCAGCGCCGGGGAACGCTTGGCCATCCCGGCCCAGTCGGACAGCTGGGGCGCCTCCCCGCCGCCGCGCCGCACCAGGGTGAGTACCGCGAACCCGCCGACGGTGGCGAACCCGTAGGTAAGCAGGTAGAACAGCGTCGCGGTCGCGCCACGCTCGGTCAGCGCCATCACGCCCAGCAGCAAGAACCCGGCGTGCGCCACCGACGAGTAGGCCAGCATCCGCTTCATGTCGTTCTGGGCGACGCCGAGCACCGCCCCGATCGCCATGGAGATCACCGCGACCACCGCCAGCACCGGCCGCCAGGACCAGGCCATCGGCTCCAGCGCCACCTGCAGCACCCGGAGCATCGCGGCGAAGGCGGCGAACTTGGTGCAGGCGGCCATGAACGCCGTGACCGGTGTGGGCGCGCCCTGGTACACGTCCGGGGTCCACAGGTGGAACGGGCCCACCGAGCCCTTGAACAGCAGCCCCACCACCAACAGGCCGATGCCGACCAGCAGCAGCAGGTCGCTGCCCGCGCCGCCGGTGGCCGCCGCCGCGATGTCGGAGAACCGCACCGACCCGGCGTAGCCGTACAGCAGGGCGATGCCGTACAGCAGGATCGCCGAGGTGAAGGCGCCGATCAGGAAGTACTTGACGGCCGCCTCCTGGGAGATCAGCCGGCGGCGGCGGGCCAGCCCGCACATCAGGTACAGCGGCAGCGAGAGCACCTCGAGGGCGACGAACAGGGTCAGCATGTCCGAGGCGGCCGGGAACACCAGCATCCCGCCGATGGCGAACAGCGCCAGCGGGAACACCTCGGTCTGCATCGGGGTGGCCACCGCGGCGGCCCGCCGGTCCCGTCCGGAACCCACCACCGCGGCCGCCTGGGCCACGAACGCACCGCCGGGCTCGGCCACCCGGTCCGCCATCAGCGGCACGGCGACCAGCGACAACGCCAGCAACCCGGCCCACATCACGTAGGTCGCGCTGTCCACCGACACCGCACCGGCGAAGGTGACCACGTCGTGGCCCTGCGCGCCCAACACCACGGCGGCGATGCCGGCGCCCAGCACCGCGGCGACGGCCAGCACCACCTGCACGCCGAACCGGCGGCCCCGCGGCAACGCCGCCTCCACCACCACGGCCAGGCACGCCGCACCGAGCACGATCAACACCGGCAGCACCGCGACCAGGTCGATGGCGGGCGCCGGGATGCGGTCCACCGGCGGCGCGGCGATCGCACCGGCCGATCCGGCCGTCACCGCCGGTACCGCCGACAACAGAGCCGGACCCATCACTTGCCGCCTCCGTTCGGCGCGGGCACGGCGGTACCCGGGTCGCTGAATCCGGTCGACGACATGGTTGCCGTCACCGTCGGGTTGATCACGTCCAGCACCGGCTTGGGGTAGATCCCCAGGAACAGGATGGCCAGCACCAGCGGTGTCACCACGGCGATCTCCCGCCGGGTCAGGTCACCGAACCGGGCCCGCACCCGGGTGGGGCCGTGCGCGTCCGGCCCGGAGTCGATCACCGCGGCCGGCGCGGCCGCCACCAGGCCGGCGCCCGACGGGCCGGAGTCGGCGGACGGCCCGACCTGGGCCACCGTCGGCCCGGCACCGGTCGGCACCGTGGCGGCCGCCGGGACGGCGACCTCACCCTCCGGCCCCGCCGGCTGGCCGGGCCGGACCACGGCCGCGCCCCGGACCGGACCGGTCATGGTGCGCTGGAAGATCCACAGCATGTAGACGGCGGCGAAGATCATCCCGATGGTGGCCGGAATGGCCCACCCCGGGTAGCGGGCGAAGGCGCCGATCAGCACCAGGAACTCCGAGACGAAGGAGTTGGTGCCGGGCAGCGCGACCGTGGCCATGGTGGCCACCAGGAACACCCCGCCGAGCAGCGGCGCCACCTTCCACACGCCGCCGTAGTCCGCCACCTGCCGGGAGCCGCCGCGGGCGATCAGCATGCCGACCACGATGAACAACAGGCCGGTGGCGATGCCGTGGTTGAGCATGTACAGCACCGCCCCGGACATCGCCTGGGTGGTGAACACGAACACACCCATCGCGATGAAACCGAAGTGCGCGATCGAGGTGAACGTCACGAACTTCTTCAGGTCGGTCTGCATGGCGGCCACGATCGCGCCGTACAGGATGCCCAGCAGCGCCAGCAGCAGGAACAGCCAGGCCAGCCGGGCCGATGCGGCCGGCAGCAGCGGCAGGCAGATCCGCAGGAAGCCGAAGGTGCCCACCTTGTCCAGCACCGTCACCAGCAGCGTGGAGGCCCCGGTCGGCGCTTCCGCACCGGCATCCGGCAGCCAGGTGTGCAGCGGCACCAGGGGGGCCTTGATGGCGAACGCCACCGCGAAGCCGGCGAAGATCCACATCTGGGTGGATTCCGGGATGCTGCCGGCGATCTGCCGCAGCGCCGCCCAGTCCAGCGTGCCGGACGGCAGCACCTGGCCGGAGGCCACGTACAGGCCGATCACGCTGGCCAGCATGAGCAGCCCGCCGAGCAGCGAGTACAGGAAGAACTTGGTGGCCGCGTAGGCCCGCCGCGGTCCGCCGAAGTACCCGATGAGGAAGTACATCGGGATCAGCATGACCTCGAAGAAGCAGTAGAACAGGAAGACGTTGGTGGCCGCGAAGACGCCGACCATGGTGCACTGCATGGCCAGCAGCAGCGCGAAGTAGCCGCCGATGGTGCGCCCGGCGGGCAGCCGCTCCTCCCAGGACGCGCCCAGCACGATGGGCATCAGGAAGCCGATCAGCGCGATCATCACCAGCGAGATGCCGTCCACGCCGAGGGAGAACGAGATGCCGAAGGACGGGATCCACTCCACGCTGACCGTGGCGGAGAACGGGTTGCTGCCGCCGCCCTCGGTCAGGAAGTTGCGGTAGTCGATCCACAGCGCGACGGCGAAGGCGAACTCCAGCACGGCGAATGCCATGGCGGTCAGCCGCACGGTGCGAACCGCGGCGCCGCCCATCCCGGCCACCACGATGGCCCCGGCCAGCGGGAGCAGCAGCAGGATCAGCAGATAGGGGAACCCGTTCACGAGAACCTCACCACCAGCAGGGCCACGGCCACCAGCAGGGTGCCGGACAGCATGGACAGGGCGTACGAGCGGACGTAGCCGTTCTGCCAGCGCCGCCACCACTGGGACAGGCCGCCGACCATCACCCCGACGCCGTCCACCGCGCCGTCCACGCCGCGGTCGTCGGTGTAGGCCAGGGTCCGGGCCAGCCAGGTACCGGGCCGGGCGACCAGCGTCTCGTTGACGATGTCGCCGCCCACATCGGCGCGGGCCAGCGCGACGATGGCCCGCCGGGTGGGCGGCGAGGTCACCGGCACCGGCCGGGCACCGAAGATCAGGTAGGCGACCGCCACCCCGATCACCATCAGCGCGACGGTTCCCCAGGTGATCGCGGCGGCCGGGATCATCGGCTCGGCGTGGTGGAACTCGCCCACCGATGGCGCCAGCCAGTTGACCAGCCGGTCGCCGATCGCGAAGAACGCGCCAGCCCCCAGCGAACCCACCGCCAGGATGATCATCGGAACCGTCATCACCGGCTTCGACTCGTGCGGGTGGTACGACCGTCCGTCGGCGGAGGTGAGGTTCCGCCAGCGGGCCTCGCCGAAGAACGTCATGATCATCAGCCGGGTCATGTAGAAGGCGGTGATGCCGGCGCCCAGCATGGCGGCCCCGCCCAGCAGCGCACCCTTGACACCGCCGGGCGCGAAGGCGGCCTCGATGATCGGGTCCTTGGAAAAGAAGCCGGACAGGAACGGGAATCCGATGATCGCCAGGTAGCCGCAGGCCATGGTGATGAAGGTGATCGGCATCTGCCGGGCCAGCCCGCCGAACCGGCGCATGTCCACGTCGTCGTTCATGCCGTGCATGATCGATCCGGCGCCCAGGAACAGCCCGGCCTTGAAGAAGCCGTGGGTGAGCAGGTGCAGGATGCCCAGCCCGTAGACCCCGGCGCCCAGCCCGACGGCCAGGAACATGTAGCCGATCTGCGACACCGTGGAGTAGGCCAGCACCTTCTTGATGTCGTCCTTGGCGCAGCCGGCGATGCACCCGACCAGCAGGGTGACGGCACCCACGATGGCCACCGCGAGCTGCGCCGACGGGGTGGCGTTGAAGATGTCGGCGCTGCGGGCGATCAGGTACACCCCGGCGGTGACCATGGTGGCGGCGTGGATCAGCGCGGACACCGGGGTGGGGCCCTCCATGGCGTCCGGCAACCAGGCCTGCAACGGCACCTGGCCGGACTTGCCGCAGGCGCCCAGCAACAGCAGCAGCCCCATGGCGGTGACGGTGCCCGGTGAGCTGGACGCCAGCTCACCGATGCCGTCGAACACGCCGGAGAACGAGGTGGTCCCCAGCTCCTTGAACATGATGAAGATGGCCAGCGCGAACCCGACGTCGCCGACCCGGTTCATGATGAACGCCTTCTTGGCGGCGGTGGCGGCACTCGGCTTGTACGACCAGAACCCGATCAGCAGGTAGGAGGCCAGCCCGACGCCCTCCCAGCCGGCGTACACCGTCACGAACGAGTTGCCCAGCACCAGCAGCAACATCGCCGTGACGAACAGGTTCATGTAGCCGAAGAACACCCGGCGGTCGGCGTCGTGCTCCATGTAGCCGATCGAGTAGATGTGGATCAGCGAGCCCACACCGGTGATCAGCAGCACGAAGGTCAGCGACAGCGGATCCAGGTGCAGCCCGAAGTCGATCTGCAGCGATCCCACCGGGATCCAGGACCAGATCGGTACCTCGTGCATCCGGTCGCCGGCCGGCGCCGCGACGGTGGACAGGAAGATCGCCAGCCCGATCGCGAAGTCGACGACGACCGTCGCGCAGCCGATCAGGTGGCCCACCCGGTTCAGCCGGCGGCCGCCGGCCAGCAGCACCACCGCCCCCAGACCGGGGATCAGCAGCAACAACCAGGCCACCGACCCGAGGCCGGTGGCCTCGGGCGGCGGCGCGGCGACCGCGGCCGCGGCGGGTTGCGCGGCGGCGGCGGCCGCCTGCGCGGCAGCGGCCGCCAGGGCCTGCACCATCACGGTCATCCCCCGTTCTAGTACTTCAGCAGGTTCGCGTCGTCGACGGAGGCGCTCCGCCGGCTACGGAAGATGGACATGATGATCGCCAGGCCGACCACCACCTCGGCCGCGGCCACCACCATGACGAACAGCGCGATGACCACGCCGTCGAGGTTGCCGTGCATGCGGGCGAAGGTGACCAGGGACAGGTTGACCGCGTTGAGCATCAGCTCCACGCACATGAACACCACGATCGCGTTGCGGCGCACCAGCACGCCGACCGCGCCGATGCCGAACAGCAGCGCGGACAGCATCAGGTAGTGGGTGGGGCTCACGAGTCGCTCCCCTCGCCCGATCCGGAGGACGCGGGCCGCTCGGGATGCTCGGCCGGCTCGATCTCCGTCACCGTCCGGCCGGCCCGGAAGTTGCGCGCGACGCGCTCGCTCTCGGCGACCTCCACCAGGTGTGAGATCGATCCAGGGGCGATGGACCCGTCGGGCAGCAGCGCCGGGGTGGCGTTGGAGCTGGAGGTGGCGAACACGCCAGGCCCGGGCAGCGGCGACATCCGGTCCGACCGCATCCGGGCCAGCACCCGCTGCCGCTGGGTGCGGCGCTCGCCGGGTGCCCGCTCCACGTGCGCCAGCACCATGGCGCCCACCGCGGCGGTGATCAGCAGGGCGCTGGTCAGTTCGAACGGGAACAGGTAGTCGGTGAACATCACCGCAGCCAGCGAGCCGATGGCGCCGCGATCGGCCAGGGCCCCGGACAGGCCGACGTTCGGCAGCGTGCCGAGGGCGCGCAGCAGCACCGCCACCAGCAGGCCGACGATGCCCAGGCCGACGAGGGCCGCGACGGCCCGCTGCCCGCGGAGCACCTCGATCACCGAGTCGCCGGCATCCCGCCCGGTCAGCATCAGCACGAACAGGAACAGCATCATGATCGCGCCGGTGTAGACGATGATCTGGGCGAATCCCAGGAACTCGGCCTGCTGCACGATGTACAGACAGCCCAGGCACATCATGGTCAGCGCCAGCCACAGCGCCGAGTGCACCGCGACCTTGGCGAACACCATGCCCAGCGCCCCGATCAGGGCGAGCGGGCCCAGGATCCAGAAGGCGATCTGCTCGGCACCGCCCGCCCCGCCGGTGACGTCGGCCGCGGCCGCCGCCGAACCCGCGGCGGCCAGCACCGCGCCGGACGCGATCACCGCGACCC
>DASSTH010000070.1:0-13079 GCA_035708025.1 Nakamurella sp.
GCCCGGCGACCCGCTGGAGATCGACCCGACGACGCTGCAGGTGGAATTCGGGCCCGGGCAGCTGCCGGCCTACGGCGAGGTGTTGCTCGGGGTGCTGGAGGCCGATCCCAGCCTGTCGGTGCGCGGTGACACCGCCGAGGACTGCTGGCGGATCGTGGCTCCGGTGCTGCAGGCCTGGCGCGAGGGCCGGGTGCCGCTGCAGGAGTACGCCGCCGGCAGCGCCGGTCCGGAGGGCTGGCCGCTCTAGCGGCACGCCGACGAGCCGGGCGGCGGACGCGATCGTCAGCGCCGCGGCACCTGCGGCGGGCCGCGGCGGCCGCAGGTGCGGTCAGCGGGCCCGGCGGTTGAGCCGTTCCTGGTCCAGGATGACCACGCTCTTGCCCTCCAGGCGCAGCCAGCCGCGCTGGCCGAAGTCCGCCAGCGCCTTGTTGACCGTCTCCCGCGAGGCGCCGACCAGCTGGGCCAGCTCCTCCTGGGTCAGGTCGTGCGTCACCCGCAGGTGGCCGTTGTCCCGGGTGCCGAACTGGCGGGCCAGTTGCAGCAACGCCTTGGCGACCCGGCCGGGCACGTCGGTGAAGATCAGGTCGGCCAACGAGTTGTTGGTCCGCCGCAGCCGGCGGGCGATCACCCGCAGCAGCTGTTCGGCGATCTCCGGTCGTTTGGTGATCCAGCCGCGCATGGCCGCCCGGTCCATGGTCGCCAGCCGGACCTCCGTCACCGCCACCGCGGTCGAGGTTCGCGGGCCCGGATCGAAAACGCTGAGTTCGCCGAACATGTCGGCCGGACCCATGACCGCCAGCAGGTTCTCCCGACCGTCCGGTGAGTGCCGACCGAGCTTGACCTTGCCGTCCAGGATGATGTACAGCCGATCGCCGAGTTCGCCCTCGGCGAAGATGGCGCTGCCCCGGGGATACACCACCGTCTCCAGCTGGGCGGCCAGTGCCTCGGCCGCGTCCGGCTCGACACCCTGGAAGATGCCGGCCCTGGCGAGCGTGTCGTCCACACGTCCTCCTGATCAGCGGGTGCGGCGCAGCGCCGCGCGGCCATAGGCCGATCAACAGTCTAGGTGGTGGGCCCTCCGGCGTCCCGGACTGGCGGGGGCGGCGGTGACGGGGGGCGCGTGGCGGAGCGGGCGGCTGCCGCACCCTGCGCGGCCGGGCCGGTCCGGCGCGGCGAGGAGGGCGGGGCGGGCTTCTTGCGGCGCAGCCGGAAGGTGGCCAGCGCCCTGGTCCAGCCCTCCCGGATGAACGTGTTGACCTCGTCCGGCCGGGCCTTGTCCAGGAACTCCTCGACGTCCTGTTCGCTCATCGTCGAGGTGTGCAGGCGGTTCTCCAACCGCTCCATGAGCAGCGCGAACACCATCAACAGCAGGGGGATGAGCAGCACCAGGAAGACCATCATGATGCCCCCATCATGACGCACCGGCCTGCCCGGTGCGTGGCGGCCGGGCCGGGCCGCGCCGAGCCGCGTCCGGCGGTGCGCGGCCGTCCGCCCGGTGCCTGCTCAGCGCGGTGGTGCGCAACGGTCCGCCCGGTGCCGGCCCAGCGCGGTGGAGCGCGACGGTCCGGCCCGGTGCCGCTCAACCGCGGTGCAGCGCGGTCGCCCGCAACTCGGGCGGGAACTCGGTGCTGCGGTCGCCCAGCGCCAATAGCCGGTAGGTCGCCCGGGCGGCGCTCTCCAGGTTCAGCCCGCGGCGCAGCGCCTGCAGCGGGGTGGCGCCCAGGGTCGAGCAGCCGTGGTGCGCCAGGACCACGCAGTCGGCGTCCGCGGCGGCCTGGGCGGCGTACCGGCCCAGCTCCGGGGAGCCGTTCGGGTAGAACGGGATCCGGTTGATCCGCGGCGCGTAGGCCACGTGATCCAGCGTCAGCTGGCGGATCGGCTCGCCGATGGCGTCCACCAGCACGGCGTACTCCGGGTGCAGGTGCACGATCGCCGCGGCGTCCGGCCGCACCAGGTAGGTCTGCTGATGCAGCCGCCACTCGCTGGACGGCTCCGGCCCGGACACCACGTCACCGTCCAGGGTCATCACCGACAGCGTCCGCTCTCCCAGCTCGTCCAGGTAGCTGCCGCGGGAGGTGACGGTGAACTGCCCGGCGGCGGGCCCGCGCACCGACAGGTTGCCGCCGCTGGCCACCACCAGGCCGCTGCGCACCGCCTGGGCCCCGACGGCGACCAGTTCGGCGATCTGGGCGGCGTAGCCGGGGGTGGGATCCGGCGGTGACGGGGTTGCGGTCATGGCCTACTGAATCATGCTGCGCACCCGGCCCGGCTCGGGCCGGGGGGTGCCCGATCGCCCGCCGGACGCTCGGGGCTCCCGATTGCTGTCGCCGCGATATGGCAACCTGACAGCGTGGCGCGCACCGTGCAGGCCCCCGCGACGCCGCTGGCCCGAACGCGCCGTGCCCGGCGGCTGGCCGAGCGGCTGGCCGTCGGCTACCCGGAGGCCCGGTGCGAGCTGGACTTCCGCACCCCGCTGGAGCTGGCGGTGGCCACCATCCTGTCCGCGCAGTGCACCGACGCCAGGGTCAACCAGGTCACGCCCGCGCTGTTCGCCCGCTATCCCGCCGCGGCGGACTACGCCGGGGCGGACCGCGCCGAGCTGGAGGAGATGATCCGGCCCACCGGCTTCTTCCGGAACAAGGCCACGTCGATCATCGGGCTGGGCAGGGCGCTGGTGGAGCAGCACGACGGCCAGGTGCCCGGGACGCTCGCCGAGCTGACCAAGCTGCCCGGGTTCGGCCGCAAGACCGCCAATGTGGTGCTCGGCCACGCCTTCGGCGTCCCCGGGATCACGGTGGACACGCACGTCGGCCGGCTGGTCCGGCGCTGGGGGCTGACCGAACAGACCGACCCGGTCAAGGTGGAGCACGAGCTGGCCGGGCAGCTGCGCAAGGCCGACTGGACACCGTTCTCGGACCGGACGATCTACCACGGGCGCCGGGTCTGCCACTCCCGCCGACCCGCCTGCGGCGCCTGCTTCCTGGCCGCGCTGTGCCCGTCCTACGGCACCGGCCCCACCGAGCCGGAGGTGGCGGCGGCCCTGGTGGTCGGCGCCGAGCGGGAGCATCTGTTGACGCTGGCCGGCGTCGGCGAGCTGGCCGGGGTGGCGGTCGATCCGGCCGCCGCCCGTGATCTGGACCCGGGCCCGGCATGACGCTCCCCGAGCCGCGGCAGCGGGGCCGCCGGCTGGTACCCGACGGCGACCTGCCGGACTGGATGCGGCCGCTAGCGGCGCGGGTGGACGGCCGGCCGCTACCGGCGCGGCTCCGGCATGCCATGGGCGCGGCACCGGACCGTGCGCGGCGCAGCGCCGTGCTGATGCTGCTGGGCGAGGGGCCGTCCGGCCCCGATCTGCTGCTCACCGGGCGGGCCGCCACGCTGCGCTCGCACGCCGGGCAGCCGGCGTTCCCCGGGGGTGCCCTGGATCCGGGGGAGGACGCGGTCGCCGGCGCGTTGCGCGAGGGCCGCGAGGAGACCGGCCTCGACCCGGACTCCGTCACCCCCGTCGCGGTGCTACCCGAGCTGTACCTGCGGCCCTCCGGCTACTTGGTGCGGCCGGTGCTGGGGTACTGGCGTCGGCCCGGCCCGGTCCGGGTGATGGATCCGGCCGAGACCTCGGTGGTGGCCCGGGTGCCGGTGTCCGAGCTGGCCGACCCGGCCAACCGCGGCACGGTGCGCTTGCCGCAGGGCCTGCGTACCCCCGCCTTCACCGTCGCCGGGCTGGTGGTCTGGGGTTTCACCGCCGGGCTGGTGGACCTGCTGCTGGACTGGGGCCACTGGTCGGTGCCCTGGGACCTGGACCGGCCGGTCATGCTGGCCGATCCGCCGTGGAACTCTCCGGCGCAGCGGGCGGCCCGGTGAACGTCGCGGACCTGGTGATCGTGCTGCTGCTGGTCGGCGCGGCGATCTCCGGATACCGCCAGGGCCTGGTGACCGCGGTGCTCACGCTGGTCGGCGCGATCGGCGGTGCCCTGGTGGGGATCCGGGTGGCGCCGCTGCTGGGCGATCAGGTCGCCGACTCCAGCGCCCGCATCGCGATCGGCATCGCCCTGGTGGTCGCCGGGGTGGGCATCGGCGAGCTGGCCGGCCAGGCCCTCGGCGGCTTCCTCACCCGGCGGATCACCTGGCGCCCGGCGATGGCGGTGGACCGGGGCCTTGGCCTGGTGGGACACACCGTGGCCGTACTGGTGGTGGCCTGGCTGATCGCGGTCCCGTTGGCGGCCGCGCCGCTGCCCTGGCTGTCCTCGCAGATCCGCTCGTCGGCCGTGCTGGCCGGGGTCAACCAGGTGATGCCGTCCTCCGCGGTGCGCGTCTCCGGCCAGCTCCGGGCGCTGTTCGTCGGGCGGGACTTCCCGCAGATCCTCGATCCCCTGGCGCCGGCGCCGGACACCCCGGTGAACCCGCCGGACCCGGCGCTGGGCGGCAACGGCGCGGCGGTCGATCGGCAGGCGTCGATCCTGAAGATCCGCGCGGAGGCACCCTCCTGCTCGCAGCGGATGGAGGGCTCCGGATTCGTGGTGTCGGACGGGGTGGTGGTGACCAACGCCCACGTGGTGGCCGGCGCCGCCTCGGTCCAGGTGGAGTCCGGGTCGCAGAACCTGTCCGCCGTGGTGGTGCGCTACGACCCGCAGGTCGACCTGGCCGTGCTGGACGTCGCCGGGCTCGGCGCGCCGCCGCTGCGGTTCGCCGATGAGCCGGCCGTCTCCGGCGACGACGCCATCGCGGCCGGCTATCCGCTGGACGGGCCGTTCACCCTGACGCCGGCCCGGGTGCGGGCCCAGATCTCGCTGCGCGGCCCGGACATCTATTCCGAGCACACGGTCACCCGGGACGTGTACACGCTGCGGGCCAAGGTACGGCCGGGCAACTCCGGCGGGCCGCTGCTCGCCCCCGACGGCAGCGTGCTCGGTGTGGTGTTCGGGGCGGCGATCGACAACCCGGACGTCGGCTTCGCGCTCACCGCGGCGGAGGTGCAACCGGTGATCGCGGAGGGGTTGGAGCAGGACGCCCCCGCGGACACCGGGACCTGCACGGGTGGGTGACCGCGCTGGTCGGCGGGAGTTCGGCTGGATTTGAGCCGGAGGTTGGTCCGGTTGGGGCTGTCAGGCGGCGGTTTCCGGCGTCTCCGGGGTGCGGGACGCCGCCTGCTTGAGGGTGGCGGCCGTCTGTTGCGCCTCGGCGATGGTCTTCTCCGGCTTGCGGATCTTCTTCACCCGCCGGATGCCCAGGAACGCCAACCCGCCGGCCATCGCCAGCATGACGACGAACACGATGGTGAAGGCGGCCCACCGAGGCAGCCAGATGTCCAGGATCTCCCCAACCATGAGCCAGAAGAACCAGAGCGAGAACAGCCCGATCGCTGCGGCGCCGGCGAAGAAGATGCTGCCCCGCAGCGCCTGCTTGACCGACGCCGTCATCTCCAGCTTGGCCAGCTCGATCTCGGAGCGGACCAGCGTGGACATGTGCACCGAGGCGTCCTTGACCAGCGCGCCGATGGACCCGTTGCGGTCCACGGCGTCCTCCGGGACCAGCGGGATCGACGCCGGCCCGGTCGGTTGGCGCGAGTAGTCGGTCGGGGGATGGGCCGCACTCGAAGCTGCCACGTCGACTCTCCTGTCTGTCCGTGCCGGGCGCATGTCGGTCCGCCGACCCCGTGTCCGGGGCGGGTCTCATCGTGCCACGAGGCGCCGCCGTCGGCCGCTGCAGCCGGGGTGGCTCCTCGTGACCTTGGCTGTTCCCCGTTGCCAGGGCGGCGAACCGTTGCGGGGGCGGCGAACCGTTGCGGGGCGGCGAACCGTTGCCGGGGGACCGGTCAGCCGATGCCCGTCGCGATCCGCGGATGCATCGCCGGGTCCAGCCAGCGCATCACGGCCAGCAGTTGGCCCTGTTCGATGGCCACGCATCCGGCCGTCGGCTGGTAGTCGGTGACGTGCAGGAAGAACGCGCTGCCCTTGCCGGGCACCGCCGGCCAGCGGTTGACGTCCATCACCACCGCGTAGTTGTAGTACGGGGTGATGTAGTACAGGTGCTCGGACACCGACGTGTTGAACGGGCAGGATGAGCGGGCGCAGTTCTGCAGCGTGTTGTATTTCGGCGAGTTCACGTCGGACACCCACCAGTCGTTCGGGTCGGTGCGGTGATAGGGCAGTGCCGTGCCGGGGTCGGACAGCTTGCCGAACGCCTCGGTGAGCGTGAAGGTGCCCAGCGGGGTGCGGGTGGATCCCTCGCTCTGCACGCCGATGCCGGCCTCGCCCAAGTACGCCCGATACGGCCCCAGGACCACCCGCCAGCGGCCGTCCGACGACTTCTGCCAGGCGCGTAGCAGGCCGGAGGTAGCCCCGGCCGACGCGGCGACGGTGACGATCTGCCGGGCGTCGCCGACGTTCACCGGGATGCCGAAGTTCGGCGGGGGAGCGGCGGTGGGTTTCGGGGTCGGGGTGGGCTTCGGGGTTGGCTTCGGAGTGGGCTTGGGGGCGGGCGTGGGCTTCGGTGACGGTGTGGGGGCCGGCGCGGGCGCCGGCACGCTCGTGCTGGGCGCCGGCCGGGTGGTCGGGGGCGGTGGGGCCGTGCTGCTGCTCGGGTAGATGGTGGACCGGACGATGCCGCCCCGGCTGGTGGTGGCCCGGCTGCTCCCGGTCGGCGAGGCGTGCGTGGTCGATCCGCTGCTGCGCGTGGCGTGCGCGCGGGTGGTGGGTGTTCCGGGTGTGGACGGGTGGGTGGTGGGCGAGGTCGAGGTGGACGGGGTGGTCGTGGCGGTGACGGAGCCGTCGGCGGACCCCGGATCGGGGGTGCCCGGCGCCGGGGTGGTCAGCGCGGGAACCGTCACCGGCCCACCGGACTGTCCGCCCGAGGAGGCGTCACTGGCCGCCAGGACCTGCGGCGGGCCGCTGTCCGCGGACCGGTGGGTGCCACCGGGCAGCGCGAAGATGACCGCCACCAGGGCGGCCACCGCGACGAGCACCAGCAGCACGCGCCGATGAACCGGACCCACCGGGCCACCGTAGCCGTTCGGCTACCCTCTGTGCCGCCCGCAGCGCCGTGAGGGGCGCTGCGCCGCGGTGCGTCGTTCTCTGGGCGTCCCGCTGCGAAGGTCATCTCCCGCGGCTCGGACTGGTGGGCTCCGAAAAGTCGCAACTCGATTCGGGTGATCCTGCCCCCACCTGGGCAAACGCGGTGGTGCCCGCCAACGAGTTGCGACTTCTTGGGTGTCCCGCCGCATCGCCCCGGGAAGGGCAGGGCGGGTGGCGGTGCCCGGCTGACACACTGGGGCCGATGACCGCTCCCGACGCACCGGCACCGCCCGCGGGCCGCGGCGCTCCCGATACACCGGCACCGGCCGCGGGCCGTCCCGCACCCGGCGGATCCGGTCCGGCTCCGGGCGGCTGGCCCGACCTGGACGGGTTGCCGGGCGTGCCGGAGCTGGTGGAGCGGGCCAGGTCAGCGGTGATCGCGGTGCGGCAGTTGCCGGCCAATCGGCGCGGCTGGGCCCGCACGGGCGCGGCGGCATCGGTGCGGGCGGCCCGGGCGTCGGCGGTGTTGGAGGGCGGGTCAGCCGCGTTCGCGGACCCCCGGGCGGGTGCGCAGGCTGCTGCCGGGCCGGGCGACGGGATGCCCGGCGACGGGATGCTGGGCGCCGCGACGTCGGTGGGTGATCTCGGGGCGGCGGCACCGCAAACCCTGACGGTGACGGATCCGGTGCTGGCCGGGGCGTTGCGGGTGGCCGCGGAGATCGGCCAGCTGGCGACGGTCTGGCGGCGGGCGCCGCTGCAGGCGTTGGCCCGGCTGCACACCCTGGCGGCGGCGGACCTGGTGGATGCGGACCGGCTGGGCCGGCCGCGATCCGAGCCGGGCGTCGGTGCTCGATTGGCGTCGCTGGCCCAGGTGGTGACGCAGGCGCCGTGGTCGGGTCCGGTGACGGTGGCCGTGGTGCACGGCGAATTGCTGGCGCTGCGGCCCTTCGGCGTCGCCGACGGCGTGGTCGCCCGCGCGGCGGCGCGGCTGACGATGATCGCCACCGGGCTGGATCCGCAGGGCTTGACGGTGCCGGAGGTCGGCCACCTGAGGGCCGGTTCGGGTTACCCGCTGGCCGCCGCGGGGTTCGCCGCCGGCGACCGGGATGGCTTGCAGCGCTGGATTGATCACGTCTGCACGGCGCTGTTGGCCGGCGCCCGCGAGGCGCGGTCGATCGCTGCGGCGGCCGGCTGAGCAGCCGATGAGCACCCAGTGCGCGCCGGCTGGCACGGCCGGTCGGGCGGACCGCCGGCACCGGCCGCCCGGACAGAGACCGGACAGGGATGACGGAGAGGGGCCGGACAGGGAAGACGGCGCCCCGCAGGCGAGGCGCCGTCTGCGTGGGCTTGCCGGCTACCAATGCTTCACCACTGTTCGTCGGTGACGCGGGCTACGCGAGTTTCGCGATCACCCTAGCGACGTACCTACGCGGTTGGGGCGGTGAGTGGGTACCTGGGGTCCACGCCGGTACCTCTGCGACGGGGTGGGCGGTGCTTCTCTTCCACACCGTCCCTGGCCGTTCAGGGGCCCGTGCCTCAGTGTTACCCCGTCAGGGCTTGGCGGGCAACAGCTGGGCTTCGTAGCGGCGTACCGGACCGATTCAGACAGGGCCAAACGGGTTGACTTCGCCCGCGGCTGCCACGGGTGTGGGCGTGTCGGGTCCGGGGGGTGACGGAACTCAGCCGACGGCGCTACAGTTGCGGTGTCGGTTTCCACCCCCCCGGAACCGACCCTCGGTTCGACTCAACCCCCCGGAGCCGAACCGCGCGGCCCCCGCCCTCCCCCCTGGCGGGGGCCGCCCCTATTCCCGGCCCGGGTGCCCGCCTGCCTTGCCACCGTGTTGCCGGCTGACGTCTGGGTCGGCGGCGGCGCCCCGGCCTTCCGCCGCCGGCCGGGCCCGACGCAGCGGCCCGACCCAGCGGGCCGGCGCAGCGGCCCGACGCAGCGGGCCGGCGCAGCGGCCCGACGCAGCGGCCCGACGCAGCGGCCCAACCCAGCGGCCCAACCCAGCGGCCCGACCCAGCGGGCGGCGACGTCCCACCGCGCAGGGAACGGGTTGTCCCCCTGTCCGGAATCCATCCACAAACGGCCGAGCTCGCTGGCGCGGGCGCCCGGGCCTTCGGTGCACTGGCTGACGACCGCCGGATGGCGGGCCGGTGCGGACGGGTCGGGGGTGTGGCGGTGCAACAGGGTCCGCTGGCGATCGCCTCCGACGACGGCGTGCTGGAGGAGTTGCGGCGCGCCGCCGCGGCAGCGGGCGTGGAATTGGCCGTGCGGCGGGCGCCCGGCCCGCTGGGATCCTGGCGCACGGCGCCGCTGGTGTTGGTGGACGTCGCGGACGTGGCGGCGCTGGCATCCGCCCGGCCCCCGCGCCGGGACCGGGTGGTCGTGGTGGCGGCGTCCGAGATCGGTGCCGAGCAGTGGCAGGCCTGCGTCGAGCTCGGCGCGGAGCAGGTGCTGCGGCTCGGTGAGCGCGACGACGAGCTGGTCCGCTTGCTCGCCGAGTCGGCCGGCTCGGACTCCCTCCCCGGATCGGGCGACGGACTGGCACTGGCCGTGATCGGAGCATGCGGGGGTGCGGGGGCGTCGGTGTTCGCCGCGGCCACCGCCATCGCCGCCCAGCGGTCCGGGCGGCCGGTGCTGTTGGCCGACACCGATCCGTGGGGTCCCGGAATCGACGTGGTGCTCGGGGTGGAGGCGACCGGCGGCGTCCGGTGGAGCGACATCGCCGCGCCCAGCGGCCGGTTGCCCGCCGCGGCGCTGCATCGCGCGTTGCCCTCCGTGCGGGTGGCCGGCGGGCACATGTCGGTGCTCTGCCACTCCCGTTACGGCGACCGGGAGGTCGACCCGGAGCTGCTGGACACCGTGTTGGACGCGGCACGCCGGGCCGGCGACGTCGCGGTGCTCGATCTGCCCCGCGCCCCGTTCCGGGCGGCCGACCGCGCGGTCGAGCGGGCCGAGCTGACGGTGCTGGTGGTCCCGGCGGACGTGCGCGGCTGCTACGGGGCGGCCCGGCTGGCCCCGCGGTTGACCGACCTAGGCGCCCGGATGGGGCTGGTGGTGCGGGGCCCGTCACCGGGAGGCCTGGGCGCGGACGACATCGCGGCCACCCTGGAGATCCCGCTACTGGCCCGGATGCGGCCGGAACCGGGCCTGGACCGCCGGATGGACGGCGGCAAGCCCCCGGGTTGCAATCCCAAGGGGCCGTTGGGCCGCGCCGCCGCGACCGTACTGATCCGGGCCGGGGTGGCGGTATGACGACACCGGATGCCGCTGCCGAGTTGCCGGACGACCTGGTGCAACGGGTGCAGCGCCGGCTGGCGGCCGAGCGGGCGCGGCCCGATCCGGTCGCGCTGGCCCGCGCGGTGCGCGCCGAGTCGACGGCGGTGGTGGACGACGCCCGGATGTTGACGCTGATCCGCCGGTTGGAGACCGAACTGGTCGGCTGCGGGCCGCTCACCCCGCTGCTGGCCGACCCGCGCACCACCGACGTAGTGGTCAACGGCCCGAGCGACGTACGGGTCGACCGCGGCGACGGCTGGGAACGCACATCGATCTCCTTCGGCGACGACCAGGCGGTGCAGCGGCTGGCCCGCCGGCTGGCCGGGGTGGCGGGCCAGCGGCTGGACGACGCGCGCCCGTTCGTGGACGGGCGGCTGCCGGACGGCACCCGGCTGCACGCCGTGCTGCCCCCGGTGGCCTCGTCCGGCACCTGCCTGTCCCTGCGCGTCCTGCGCCCGGCCACCTACGACCTGCCGGCCCTGCATCGGCGCGGCATGCTGCCGGGCAGCTGCCTGCCGGCGTTGCGGGCGATCCTGCGCGCCCGGCTGGCCTTCCTGGTCAGCGGCGGGACGGGCAGCGGCAAGACCACCCTGCTCGGTGCGTTGCTGGCCGGCATGGATCCGGCCGAGCGCATCGTCACCGTCGAGGACGCCGAGGAACTGCACCCGCCGCATCCACATGTGGTCCGGCTGGTGGCCCGGGCCGCGAACGTGGAGGGCGCCGGCGCGGTCCCGGTGCGCGAACTGGTGCGGCAGGCGCTACGGATGCGCCCGGACCGGCTGGTGGTGGGCGAGGTGCGTGGGCCCGAGGTGGTCGACCTGCTCGGCGCGCTGGGCACGGGCCACGACGGGGGCGCCGGCACGGTGCACGCCAACAGCGCCGCCGACGTCCCGGCACGGCTGGCGGCGCTGGCGGCGCTGGGCGGCATGGCGCCGGCCGCGATGCATGCGCAGCTGGCCGGCGCCGTGCAGGTGGTGCTGCACCTGCGCCGGTCCGGGGGAGTGCGGCGGCTGGCCGAGATCGCCGTGCTGACATCGCAACCCGGCCAGCCGGTGCGGGCACTGCCGGCGCTGCTGGACGGCGCGCCGGCCGGCGAGGGAGCCGGGCTGCTGGCGGCCCGGCTGGCCGATCGCGGGGTGCCGGCCCCGTGGTGAGCGGTGCGCTGGCGGTGACGATGTCCGCGGGTGCGCTGGCGCTGGTGCTGTGGCCGGCCGTGCCGGGCCGGTGGCCGGTGCATGGTCCGGCCGCGGTGCGGAGGGTGATCCGCCGGACGTCGCCCGGCGTGCTGTCGTCCCGCCGGATCGCCGCGCTCGGCCGGCATCCGCGTGCGGGCCCGATGCTGGCAGCCACCGGCGCTGGGCTGCTGGGACTGCTGGTGTCCTGGCCGGGCGCGGTCGCCGCCGCGCTGCTCGGCGCGACCGGCTACACCCTGGCCCGCCGCTCCGTGCTGCGTGCCCGGCGGCATCGCGAACTGGCCGCCGCCGCGGCCGCACTGGACGCGCTGGGTCGAGAGGTGGAATCCGGTGCCGCGCCATCGGAGGCGCTGCTGGCCGTGGCGGAGTCGGCGCCCGCCCGGATGGCCGCGGTGCTCCGGGCGCTGGCCGGTGGGGCCCGTCCCGCGAGCCATGTCAGCCCGTCACCGGGCACGCGGGCCCCCGGGGCCGACGGGGTGGCTGGGTCGAGACGGCCGGACCGGTGGGTCGGCCGCGGCCGCCGGCCCGCTCGCGCGGTGGCCCAGTCGGCTCGAGACGACGTCTGGGCGAACGAGATCGGGCCGGGCCTGCTGGCCGGGTGGTCGCTGTGCCGGCGGCACGGCATCCCGCTGGCCGCGGTGGTGCGAGCCGTCGCCGGCGATGCGCACGACCGTCGCCGGGCCGCGCAACAGCGAGCCGCCCAGGTCGCCGGACCGGTGGTGTCCGGGTACGTGCTGTCCGCGTTGCCCGCCGCCGGGCTGCTGCTGGGCAGCGGGATGGGCGCCGACCCGCTGGCCGTGCTGACCGGATCGGCGTGGGGCGGCGCCCTGTTGATCGCCGGAACCTTGCTGTGCTGCGCCGGCCTGCTGTGGACCGATCGGATCGTCCGACGGTGACGGGCATCGCGGCGCCGGGCTCCGCCGCACTCGCGCTCGCTCTGGCCGCGGCCGGGCTGGTCCTGGTGCCGGCGCCGGCCCGGCGAGTCGCGGCCGTGCACCGCGGCCGGCGGATTCCCTCCGGTACCCGGCGGATGTCGTTCGCCGGGGCGGGGCTGACCGCGGCCGGGCTGCTGCTGGGTCTTCCCTGGTGGCTGAGCCTGCTGGCCGGGGCGGCTGGTGCCGTCGCGGTGCGGCGCGTACCGGTCCGATCCCCGCCGCCGGACCAGGCCGAGCTGCGCCGGGTGGCGCTGCTGCTGGACCTGCTGGCCACCTGCCTGGAATCCGGAATGCCGGTCGGCGCTGCCATCTCGGCGGTGCTCGACACGGAAAGGCCGACGGATGTGGCGTTCTCGGCGATCCCGGAGATGGATGAGTTTGCCCCCGCACTCGATATTGCCGTCCACCAGGAACGTCCGGCGGTCGCGCCGCGATGGGACGGGCGGGAACCGGGGCGGAGCCGCCCGGCCGTCCAGGACGTGCTGGCCGAGGTGGCCGCACTGCTGGCGCTGGGCGCCGACCCACCGAGCGCCTGGCGCGCGGCATCCCGTCACCCGCTGGTGGAGCCGTTGGCCGGAGCCGCGGTGCGCACCGCCGTCGGCGGGGTGCGGATGGCCGGGGCGGTCCGGCAACTCGCCGCGGATCACCGCTCCCGTTG
>DASSTH010000071.1:0-16656 GCA_035708025.1 Nakamurella sp.
GCAGGTTCTCCTCGATGGTCAGCGAGGGGAACACGTTGTTGTTCTGCGGCACGTACCCCAGCCCGCGCGCCACCAGCTTGTGCGCCGGCAGCGAGCTGATGTCCTCATCACCCAGCAGCACCTTGCCGGAGCGCACCGGAACCAGCCCGAACATGGTCTTGATCAACGTGGACTTGCCCGCGCCGTTCGGCCCGATGATGCCCACCAGTTCGCCGCGGTTGACGTGCACGCTGCAGCCGCTGAGGATGTTGACCCCCGGCACGTAGCCGGCGACCAGGTCGACCGACGCCAGGATGGGGGCCGCCGGGGCGTCGTCCCGCGGCACGGTGTCGTCGCGTTGATCCGTCATGCCGACCGCTCCCCGTCCTTGGGCAATGCCCGGCGGGCGCCGAGATAGGCGTCCACCACGGCCTCGTTCGATCGGATGTCGTCCGGGCGGCCCTCGGCGATCACCGCGCCTTCGGCGAAGCACACGATCCAGTCGCTGATGCTCATGATCACGTCCATGTCGTGCTCCACCAGCACGATGGTGGTGCCCTCGTCGCGCAGCGCCTGGATGTGGCCCAGCAGCGACTGGGTCAGCGCCGGGTTCACCCCCGCCATCGGCTCGTCCAGCATGATCAGCTCGGGCTGCACCATCATCGCCCTGGCCATTTCCAGCAACTTGCGCTGACCGCCGGACATGGTGCCGGCGAACTGATCTCGCATGTGCGCCAGGTTGAACCGCTCCAGCAGCGCGTCAGCGCGAGCCTCGATCTCCTGGTCCTGGCGTTTCCACGCCGGCCGGAACAGCGCCGGCAGGAAGTGTTCCCCGGTTTGGCCGGTGGCCCCCAGCATCATGTTCTCCAGGGCCGTCATCCGGGTCAGCGCCTTGGTCAGTTGGAACGTGCGGACCATCCCCATCCGGGCGATCCGGTAGGCGGGCATTCCGGAGATGTCCCGGCCGTTGAACGTCCAGGTCCCGCTGGACGGCTTGTCGAACCCGGAGACCAGGTTGAAGAACGTGGATTTGCCGGCCCCGTTGGGCCCGATCAGTGCGGTGATGGTGCCGCGCTGCACCTCCAGGTGATCCACGTCCACCGCGGTGAGCCCACCGAACCGGCGGCTCACCCTGTCCGCCACCAGGATCGGATCGGGCTTGCGGGCGCCGGGCTCGGCCGGAACGCCGGCGAGTGCCTGCGCGGCGGGGCTGACCGGGACGGGCTGCGCCTGCTGGGCGTGCAGCACCTCTTCCCGTTCCTCCGCCAGGGTGGGGTCGATGGCGTCCGATTCGACGGCGGCCGCCGCGGCCGCGGATTCCTGCTCGGCGGGCGCGGTGGACGCTTCGTCCCCGGACATCCCGTCACCGGGCCTGTCGTCCCCGGACATCCCGTCACCGGACCTCAAGGCGCATCTCCTCCCTGCTGCCCAGGATGCCCGCCGGACGGAACACCATGAGCAGCATCAGGATCAGGCCCACGATCGCGATGCGTGCGGCCCCGGTGTTGGAGCCCGGGAACGCCTCACCGAGGAACGAGCCGAGGAAGCTGAAGACGAACCAGAAGATCACCGCGCCGATCACCGGGCCGACGATGCGACCGGCACCGCCCAGGATCATGATCACCCACAGATAGAAGGTGATCTTGGGATCGAAGTTGCTGGGGAACTGGGTGGGGACCTCCATGGTGTACATCACCCCGGCGAGCGCCCCGATGACGCCGCCCAGCACCAGGCTCTGCAGCTTGTAGCTGTACACGTTCTTGCCCAGCGCGCGGGCGGCCAACTCGTCCTCGCGGACCGAGCGCAGCACCCGGCCCCACGGGCTGCGCATCAGCAGGAACATCAGCACGCAGGACAGCGCGACCAGCACCCAGGTCACCACCATCACCCACAGCGATGACCCGGTGTACTGGAATGGGCCGACCTGATAGCTGCCGTTGCTGAACGGGTTCAGCGCCAGGAAGTCGGTGGAGGACGGGCCGAGGCCGAACGAGCCGTTGGTGATGGGCTGCATGTAGCTGGAGTTGAAGAACAGCCGCAATACCTCGCCGGCGGCGATGGTGGCGATGGCCAGATAGTCGCCGCGCAATCGCAGTGTCGGTATGCCCAGGATCAGCGCCAGCACGATGGACGCGGCGATGGCGATCAGGATCCCCCACCACAGCGACAGGCCGATGGTGACCACGCCGACGCCGACCCCGTACGCCCCCACCAGCATGAAGGCCACCTGGCCGAAGTTCAACAGCCCGGTGTAGCCGAAGTGCAGGTTCAGGCCCACCGCCGCCAGCGCGTAGATCGCCGCGAACGGGCCGATCATGTCGCTCAGCGCGTTGGAGAAGATGCTGCCCCAGTCCATTCCGGTGCCCCTATCCAGCCCGCTGCAGCCGGCCGAGGAGACCCTGCGGGCGCACCAGCAGCACGACGATCAGCACCAGCAGCGCCCAGGCGTTCTCCAGCTCCGCCGGGAACCAGACGGTGGAGAACTGCGCCACCAGACCGACCACGATGCTGCCGAGCATGGCGCCGTACGCGCTGCCCAACCCGCCCAGGATCACCCCGGCGAACATCAACAGCAGCAGGTTGAAGCCCATGTCCCAGTACACGGCGGCGGTGAGTCCGTAGAACACCCCGCCCAGCGCCGCCAGTCCGCCGCCGAGCACCCAGACGTTCAGGATCACCCGGTCGACGTCGATACCGGACGCCTCCGCCAGGTCGCGGTTGTCCGCCAGGGCGCGCATCGCCTTACCGATCCTGGTGTGCTGCAGCATCATCGCCATGCCGACCAGCACCAGGATGGAAATCACGATGATCACCAGGTCGCGCGGCGCCAGGGAGATCGGCCCGAGCTGCAGCGGCGCTTGGGTGGTGGCCTGCACATACTGCTGACGTTGCGAGCCGAAGAAGAACAGGATGCCGTGCCGCAGCAGCAGGGACAGGCCGATGGAGATGATGAACATCTGGATCAGGCCGGTGCCCCGCTTGCGCAGCGGTCGCCACAGTCCCCGCTCGATGAGCCCGCCGAGCAGCCCCACCCCCACGATGGCCAGCACGATGGCCAGGATGAACGGCCAATGCAACGGTGACGTGCCGAAGATGTAGGCCACCACGGCGCCGATCGTGACCAGTTCACCGTGCGCGAAGTTGATCAGCCGGGTGGTGCCGAAGATCAACGACAGGCCCACCGCAGTCATGGCGATGATCAAGCCGAACTCCAGGCCGACGACCGCCACGGAGACGTAGTAGTCCAGCTGGCTGTTGCCGGCCCCGCCTTGGCTGCCGGACCCTTGCCCCTCGGCGACCACCGGGAAGATGGCCGCTTTGATGGACCCGGGCTGCACGTTGAGCGCCGGCAGGGTCTCCCCGCCCTGGTTGCGCAGCTGGACACCCTGGGGCAGCGTCTTGACGTCCAGGGTGACCTGGTAGGTGCCCGGCTTGGGGACTGGGACCAGCCACTTGCCCTTGTCGTCGGTGGTGGCCGACCCGATCTCGGCGCCGTCCTGGAAGACGGTGATCTTCACCCCCGGCAGGGGCCCGTCCGGGCCTCTGATGGTGCCGGTGATGCCCTCCTCGGGCTCGGCCGCCGACGACGGGGCCGCGGACGTGACCTGGCCGGACGCCGGAGCCGATCCCGGCGGCGTGGGGTCGGCGGCGGGCGCCGCGACCCCGGCGCCTGCCAGGCCGAGCAGCATGGCCCCCACGACGAGGAGCACGCCCAGCACGCCGGCGACCGTGACCACGAGGGCACGAATGCGCACGGCATCCCTCCGTACTGACGTCACTGGCACCGGAGCAAGGTTGCTTGATCCTAGGCATACGGCCCGGTCCGTCCCAGACCGTGGACCGTTGCCATCCCGGATTGTTACCAGAAACGGATGATCGCCGCAGCTTGAGCCATAGCGGTCAGGGTCGGGCGGGTCAGCCGCGGTGACCGGAGGGCCGCTGACCCCCCTGGCCCTCTGAACCCGGGCCGGACAGCCCCTCGACGACGGCGGCGGCGACCGCTTCCATCGAGGTGCGGCGGTCCATCGCGGCACGCTGGATCCACCGGAAGGCGTCCTGCTCGGTCATCCGCTGCCGGGTCATCAGCAGGCCCTTGGCACGGTCCAGCAGCTTGCGCACCTCCAGGCGGTGCGTGACGTCGGCGACCTCGGTGCGCAGCGTGGACATCTCGGCAAACCGGGCGACCGCCAGCTCGATGGCCGGCACCAGGTCGGACTGCGAGAACGGCTTGACCAGGTAGGCCATGGCCCCGGCGTCCCTGGCGCGTTCCACCAGGTCACGCTGGGAGAACGCGGTCAGGATGACCACCGGGGCGATCTGTGCCGCGACGATCTCGGCGGCGGCGTCGATGCCGTCCTTGCGGGGCATCTTGACGTCCAGGATCACCAGATCGGGCTGCAGTTCGCCGGCCAACTCGACCGCCTGCACCCCGTCGGTCGCCTCCCCGACCACGTCGAAGCCCTCGTCGGTGAGCATCTCGGCCAGGTCCAGCCGGATCAGTGCCTCGTCCTCTGCGATCAGCACTCGACGCCGGGCGGGCTGCGGTGACGCGGACTCCGCCGGTGACCCGAAGTCCTGCGGTGACCCGAAGTCCTGCGGTGACGGGGACTCCTGCTGCGGTGACGGGGATCCCTGCGGTGACGCCGAGTCCTGCCGTGACCCGGAGCTCTGCGGTGACGCGATATCCGGGGCGGAGGCGTGCTCGGAATCAGGGCGCGGGGCGTCGCCCGCCGACGCACTCTGTTCGCTGCCGGTCGTCCGATCCGCTCCGCGATCCTGCACATGCACCCCCGGTGGGTCCGTCACCGTTGCCGCCGATCAGCGTAGCGACGACCCCCGACGACCTTCCCGGGGCGCTCGCCGTGGGCGTGACGAGTCGGTGTGCGGCCGCCGGTACCATCGTCACCGACCGCAGGGCACCCGCCCGGTGGCCACGCCCCCGTAGCCCAATTGGCAGAGGCAACGGATTCAAAACCCGTCCAGTGTGAGTTCGAGTCTCACCGGGGGCACCGAGCAGCACCATCATCGGGCCGGTGGCGGTCGGAACGCTGGTGCGTAGTCGAGCGGCACGTCGCCCCAGCGTCGGACGAAGGCCGTGCGCAGGTTCCCGGCGAACTCCGCCAGCACCGGTTCGATGACGCGGCCGGCGGCCGCACCGGCCAGGCGGTGCAGGATCATCGCCCGCCGGGGTGGGGCGACTATGCGCGGATCGTTCGGCGGCGGGTCGACACCGAGCGCGTTGGCCGCGAACCAGGACGTGGACAGCAGGGCCCAACCGATCGCGGCGCGCAGCACGTCGTCATCGAAGCGCTCCGTGCCGGCATACGGCAGGTCCACGGCGTCGCGATAACGGGCGAGCGCAGCGGCGGAAACGTGGTCGGGCAGCCGCCAGGAGCACCAACAGGATGGCCAGGGAACCACCAGGTAGGCGACGTCCCACGCGACGTGGCGGTACTCGGCGCCCTCGAAGTCCAGCAGGGCCAGCCCCGCCGGCGTGGTGATGTTGTTGTCCGGACAGGCGTCGGCCGGGCTCAGCGCCGACGAATCACCGCCGGGTGGCAGCATGTTCCGCAACCGGTCCAACGCCCCGGCAGGTACCGGCGCCCCGATGCGGTCGGCCAGCCGGTCCAGATCCTTCGCGCCGGCATCCACCATCGCCGACATCTTCGCCGGCTGGAGCGCCCGGTCGCGCTGGGCGAGGGCACTGGCGAACTGGTCGGCATGCCCCGCGGTGGACGAGTGCAGCCGGGCGAGCGAGTCTGCCCAAAGGTCAATCGCCTCGCGTGCAGCGTTCGAGTCGTCACCGAGCAGCGCGTCCGCGACGCACCGGCCGCTACCCAGGTCGGTCATCAGAATGCACGGCGGATCGTTGACGGCGGTGAGCAGGCGTGGAGCGGGCACGGACGGCGGGATGATCTGCAAGGCGGTTACCTCGCGGGCCCACTCCTCGCATGGCTGGTGGAATTCCTTGACCACCGCGGACGACCCGTCGAGTGTGCGGACCCGCTCGACCACTGCGCGGTAGCCGCCGCGCAACGGCTGGTCGTGCTCCAGGAGCTCGCCGAAAGCCCCGCCGAGTGCGGCCAGCGCAGCGTCCGACACCGCCCGATCCGTCACGGTGACCTGTCTATCAGTCGAAAGATCACTCGTCACGGGCACTGTGAGGAGCGGGCACATCCCAGGCGGCGGCGCCAAGGAAATTCACGGATTCCTCATGGCGGCCGTTTCGTCAGGGAAAACCATCGAACGGTGGTGTGACGACGGTTCGGCCGGTTGGTGACGATGGCCGCGAGCCGGTCGGGGGTCAGTTCGGTGGGAAGGTGGCGTTGAAGACCCGGTCCCATTCGGGATCGCTCGGTGGGTGTAACAGTGTCCGTGCTCCGAGCGGCTTGCTCAGTTCGATGGTGGAACGCCCGACGATGAGATTCGAGGCACACGCCCCGTTGGTGTTCGTCCGGGTGCTGAGCACCCACACCTCAACGGTGGTCACGGTTTCGACGACATGTACGCCGAGTGGTGTGTTGCATCCCCCGCCCGCCACATAGAAGATATCGAGGCTACGGCCCGATGGCTCGGTGGCGAGCCCCCAGGGCATGCTGACCGCCGATCCGGGCGCCCTTGTGACGGTCACCGCGGGACCTCCGGGTGGTAGGTCGGACTGGCGCGACGGTCGCAACGGATCGGTCGAGGCCGGTGCTGAGGGCAGCCCTATTGCTGCGTTCAGGTGGTCGTCGCCGTCGCCACCGAGGCCGTGGGTGAGCGCCCAGGTAATGACCGCTACCAGGATGACGCAGCACGCAACGGCCGCGGCTATGACCAGCGGCGCCCAGCGCCTGTTGTCGTGCGGGGGCCGGTCGGCGACCACTCGTGGTGCCTCACCGGCAGGGAGGGTCAGGTTCGCCTGGCCGAGACGGGTGTCGATGCTGTGCTGCCAGGCGGCGCCGTCTCGTCCCAGTTGCTGGTCGATCAGATCGGCGGAGTCAGACATGATTGTTTTCTCCGAGCTGGTTCGCCAGTTGGTGCCTGGCGTCGAACAGGGCGGACTTGACCATGCTGGGGGTCCGCTGCAGTAGATGGGCGATGTCAGCGATGGGCAGGCCGATGTAGTAGTAGAGGATCACCACCTGTCGCCGGGCGGGCGTGAGGGTGTTGATCGCAGCGCGCAGGTCGAGATTGACGGCGAGGTCGTACTCTTCGGCCGGCTGCTCGGGCAGTCTCCAGTCCGGTGCGGGCCGGCGCCGCCGCCACCGTTGGCGGGCCTGGTCGGTGACCACCGCGGTCAACCATGCCCGGGGGGATCCCCGCAGCGGGTCGAAGGTCGTGCGCCTGCGCCAGGCGCGCAGCAAACTGTCCTGCACCAGGTCTTCGGCATCGGGGGCGGTGGCGGTCAATGCTGTGGCCACGCGCAGCATCACCGGCAGGTGCGGCCGTATCCAGTCCTCGAAACTCGAGGCGGCGGGTTCGTTGTCCATGTCGACTGGCACCACACCCCCCGTCCGAGGATCCCGACGTCTCGCAGCGCCGTCCGGCACCGTCACCCCTATTACTGCACGGAAAGCCGCATCGGTTGCCGGACCCGGCAAACCCTCCCACGAGACACACCGGCCCCGCTGGCTGTGACGCACGAGGATCTCGGTACGGCACCGCTCCATCGATCACAGGAGACCCGTCAGCACCAACTGGGCGGCGACCAAGTTATCGAGAGCGGGTCGAGTCCGGAATGCCAGCGCAGGCGCGACCGCGAACCGTCGGCGCACCTCCCGGCGGGCACGGGAAACGCGTCCAACGATTCAGGGCCGCCCCGAACCCCGGCACCAACAAGGGTTCGTCACGCCACCAAGCCGGCGAGGACGGGCACCGCCTTGCTGGGCGGCGGCAACTCGTTCAGCGCGACCGCGATTCGGCGGGCCGACTCCGCGAAGCTCGGATCTCCCAGCAGCCGGGTGATCTCGTCCGCGATGCGACCCACCGTCCCCTGCCAGACCCCCATGGTGACCCCCGCCCCGACGGCCGCGACGCGATCACCGTTGACCAGCTGGTCGAAGGTGAAGAGCGGCACGACGACCTGGGGCACGCCGGCGGCCAACGCCCCCACCATGGTGCCGAAACCACCGTGCCCCACCATGACCGCGGCGTGGGCCAGCACCTCCGCCTGGGGCAACCATTGCGCCACATGGGTGTTGGCGGGCACCGGCCCGACGTCGTGGGGATCCAGGTTGCGCCCCAGCGTCATCACCACGGTCGCGTCCAGGCCGGCCAGGGCGTCCAGCGCCTGGCGGAAAACCCCGGCGAAGGTGGGAATCGAGCCGGCGACCGACCCGAACGTGACGTACACCAGCGGAAGGTCCGGATCGCCCCACTCGCGCTGCCGCTGGCCGGCAGTGACGTCATCCGGCTGGTGGAACCGCTGAATGGCGTCAACCGCTGGCGGCCGGGAACCCGAGGCGTAATCCAACACCTCGGGCACCAGACCGAAGATCGGCTCGGCAGCCAACGCCGCGTTCAGCCTCCCCGAACCGACGCCGGCGATCCGGCCCAACTCCTCCAACGGATCCTCGACGGCCGCCGCGAACCGGGCGGCGACCTCGTGCATCCCCGGGCAGACGTGCACGTGCGGCACCCCGGCCCGCTCGGCCGCCGCGAGGGAGGCGAATTCCGCCGACTCGCGGACGATCACCTGGGGACGCCAGCGTTCGACGGTCGTCTGCAGCGCCGGCAGCGCCGCCTGCGCGTCGATCCGGCCGAACACCTCGCGCATCACGACATCGTTGGCGTCCTCGACGTCCATGGCCGGCAACTGGGCCATCACCGGACCGATCAGCTCGGGCCGGGCATCGGCGAATGGCTCATGCCGCAGCCCGACCCGCGCCAGCGCGGGGCCGAACGATACCGGCGCCGCCACCCGTACGTCGTGGCCCGACGCCGCGCACGCCCGCACAAAGGGCAGCAGCGGTCCGAAGTGGCCCTCGTTGGCTGTGGTGGAGAACAGCACCCGCACGTGCGTAGGGTCGCACCCGGACACCCGTCACCGCAACGCGTTCACATATCGTCGGCAGCGCCGGCCGGCCCGCGCTCCCCCAGGCAGAACGATGGCTGCAGGGGGCGAGGATGACGGCCCGGAGAACCCACCGGTGGACGCGAAAAGGTGATATAACCTGCGTGTGGCCGATCACGGCGCATTCACCGGACTTCCCGTCGAACTCGACCACGGGCGGGTGAACCGCTGGGCCACCATCTTGGTGCAAGTAGTATTCGCCGTTCTGGTCGTCGGCCTCATCGTCTCGGTGATCCTCTGGATCGTGGTGAAGCCGGATGTCGGCGCGCTGGTGCTGGCGGTGGTGTTCGCGGTGGGCACGGGGCTGATGATCATCCGCCAGGCGCTGCTGGCCGAACGGATCTAGCATGCTGGCCCAGGGCATCACCTACAACACCACGATGGGGCTGGCGGCCGGCGCCTTCATGCTGTTGCTGGTGGTCTTCGCTCGCGCGGTGCAACGGTCCGGGCGGCAGACGATCGACGGATGGGCCTGGACGTTCGCGGCCCTCGGGCTCTTCCTGGCCGTCACGGGCACCCACATGACCCTGACCTGGCCGTTGAAGCAGATCCCCGGCGCCCCGTGCTGCGCGGTCGACAATGTGGCCTTCGGGGAACCCGCGATGTACTTCGGGTTCCTGATCTTCTTCGGGGCGCTTGCGTTGTTGCGGGCCGAGAAGTCCGCCGTGCACCGCGGTGTCGAATTCGATCTGGTGGCCACCGTCCGGCCGCTGCTGTACGCGGGAGCGTTCGGCGGCGTCGGACTCATCATGATCGGCGCGGCCGGGCTGGAATTCGGCATGTGGGCTCCCGCACCCCCGGACGAACCCATCGCTAGGTTGATGGGCGACTCGATCCTGGAGCGGTTCTTCGTGGCCTCCGCCTACTTCATCACGGGCATTGCCGCGATCACGGCGCCCTTCGCGCCCGCTCGCCGGATCGTCGGGCGGATCTTCCTGGTGGCGCTGTTCGTCGCCGGGATGATGTGGACCTTCCTGAGCTTCACCCTGTTCTACGGGCACATCGGGTTCTTCCCGTTCTGATCGCCTCGTCCCGCACCCCGCACGCACCGCGAAAAGGCCTCAGGAGCCGGCTGAGCTACCGACGGCGGTGCACATCGCCCGGATCCGCGCCCGCGCCTCAACACGCTGCGGGGAATCGGGCGGCTGTCGGTACCTAGAACTGCACCAGGCAGAACGGGTGGCCGATTGGGTCGGCGAAGACCGTGAAGTTGTCGCCGCCGCCGGGCAACCGGCGCGCCCCCAGCGCCTCGGCCCGCTCGGTCGCCTGCGCCAGGTCGTCGACCCGCGCATCCAGGTGCAGGTACTGCGGCCGCTCACCGGTCGGCCAGGTCGGCGGCCGGTAGTCCGGGACACGCGCGAACGCCAACCCGGGCCGGTCTGCGGAGTCGCCGATGACGATGATCTGCTCGCTCTCCTGGACCCGGATCATGCCGAGCAACTGCTCATAGAACCGTGCGAGCGAGTCGGGGTCCGGGCAGTCGATCACGATCCCGTGCAGTCGTCCGATCATTGCAGCACCGTACGACACGGCTCGGACAACCGGCGGATGCGTTCCCGGCCCGTGCCGCCGCGACGGCGCGGAATGGATTCAGAACAGCCGGTCGCGCAGCCGGTGCACCCGGCGCAGCGCGCTGACGGCCTGGCCCGGGTTCAGCCGCCCACCGTCCAGCGCCGACGCCAGCGCCTCGACCGTCTGCTGACCCTGGGCCAGGTCCCGGGCGGAACACAGCAGCACGTCCATGCCGGCCCGGGCGGCCAGCACCGCGCACTGCGCGTCGTCGCCGAAGGCGTCGATGGCACCGGCCTCCAACGCGTCGGTGATGGTCACGCCGGCAAAGTGCAGCCGGTGCCGCAACTCCCCCTGTACGAACCGCTCCGACAGCCCAGCCGGGAATTCCGGATCGATCGCCGGATACAACCCCCAGGACGTCATCACCAGGTCGACGCCGGCCGCGATCGGCCCGGTGAACGCGAACTCGTCGACGTCCCGGATCTCGTCGGCCGGCAGGTCGAGCACCACCGGGCCGAGGTCGGTGTTCTGATCGCGCGTCGCAGCGCCCAGTCCCGGGAAGTGCTTCGCGGTCGCGGCCACCCCGGTCGCTTGCTGCGCCCGCACGAAGGCCGCGCCCAGGGTGCTGCACACCTGCGGGTCCATGCTGTAGGACCGGCCGAACCGGTCGTCGAAGTTCCCCTCCTCGCGGAACACGTCCAGCACCGGGGCCAGGTTCATGTTCATCCCGACGTTCCGCAGGGCGGCGCCGGCACCCGCGCCGGCGTGCGTCGCCTCGGCCAACGGGTCCGCGGACAGGCCGATCTGCTTCTCCGACAACACCGGTTCCTCGCCGCGCAGCCGCCGGATCAGGCCGCCCTCCTGGTCGGTCATCAGCATCAGCGGCGAGGACGCCGTCGGACTCTGGGCGTGGGCCTGCCGGAGTTCGGTGACGACGTCCGCGATCTGCTCCAGGCTCACGATGTTCTCGCCGAAGAAGATCAGGCCACCGACCTTGCCGTCCCTGATCCACTGCAGCAGCTCGTCCGGCGGCGTGGGGCCCGAGTAGGAGAAGACCACCCGCTGTCCGACCTGCTGTTCGCTGGTCAGGCCGACGTGCCACGGCAGCCCGGCCGGCGCGGCCGCCCGCGCCGTTCGAGGCACGCCCAGTCCCAGTGCGGCACTGGCGGCGATCACACCGCCTGCACCGAGGACCGTGCGGCGGCTGATCGGGGCGGGGAATGCGGGCATGGGAACCTCCGGCAGTGGACATGACGACGTGGAACAGACCGACGGTCGTCGTTACCCGGAGGGAGAGATATTTCAATCGCCAGCGGCCCGGCCACGCCGACGCCGCCGCCGAGCGTCGACACAGGGCCGGGGTTTCCCGGACAATCCGTAGCATTTCGCCCGGCAAATGTGCTTCGATGCAAGTCGGTGACGATCCCACGCCGAAAAGGGGTAGCCCGGAATGGACGCCGCTCCCGCGCCGCGACACCGGGGCACCTCCCGGAACGTCCTGGTCAGCATCCGCGCCAGCCAACCGCGGCTGGCCCCGTCCGAGCGCCGGGTGGCACAGGTCGTGCTGGCCGACCCGACCGGCAGTTCGGCGAAGACGATCTCCGAACTGGCCGACGCCGCAGCGACCTCGCAGGCGACGGTCGTCCGGTTCGCCCAGTCGCTGGGATTCGCCGGCTACCCCGAACTCCGGTTGGCGCTGGCTGCCGCAGCCGCCGCCGAGCAGGTGCAGGCGGTGGGCGTGGTTCCCGGTGGCGACGTCACCGCCGACGACGACATCGCCACCGTCATCGGCAAGATCGGCTATGCGGACGCCCGCGCGGTGCGGGAGACCGTGGAGCACCTGGACCAGCAGGCGCTGCGTGAGGTGGTGGACGCGGTGGTGGCCGCGCGCCGGGTGGACATCTACGGCGTGGGCGCGAGTTCGATCGTGGCACTCGACCTGCAGATGAAGCTGCACCGGATCGGTCGGGTCAGCTTCGCCTGGGTCGATCACCATGTCGCGGTGCCGTCGGCTGCCCTGTTGACCCGGCGGGACGTCGCCATCGGGATCTCGCACAGCGGCACCACCCAGGACACCATCGACGCGCTCAGCGAGGCACACAGCCGCGGTGCCACCACGGTCGCGCTGACCAACTTCCCGGACTCCCCCATCACCACCGCCGCCGATCTGGTGCTCACCACGGCGGCCCGGGAGACGGCCTTCCGGTCCGGGGCGATCGGCAGCCGGATCGCCGCGCTGACCGTGGTGGACTGCCTGTTCGTGTCGGTGGCACAACGGAATCTGCCGGCCACCGAGCGCGCGCTGGAGCGCACCTACGCCGCGGTGAACTCCCGACTGCGGCGGATCCGGCAGCGCTGACGTAGCGGACCGTGATCAACTGAGCACGGACTGTTGACCCGGTGCGGCACTGGTAGTAACTTCCTACCTCTCAGTGCAACGGCGGCGTTGCTGACTTTCAGCGCCCCGAGATCACCTGGAGGCGCCTGTGCCCCGTCGGATCCGTAGCTTCCTCGCCATCGTCGCCCTGGCCGTCGGCACCCTGCTGACCGCCGGAACCGTGAACGCCGGGGCCGCCGACATTTCGACCGGACCGGAGCATCCCGCGCTGTCGCTCCGGGTGGTCACGTACAACATCCTGCACGGGGCCGGCGAGGACGGGGTCTTCGATCCAGCTCGCACGGCCGCCGTGTTGGAGCAACTGGACGCCGACGTGATCGGCCTGAACGAGGTCGACGTGCACTGGAGCGATCGCAGCGACTTCCTCGACGAGGCAAACTATTTCGCCCGAGAGCTGCACATGTATGCCTACTTCGGGCCGATCTACGACCTGCCACCGTTGTCCACCGGCGCGCCGGATCGGTTGTACGGCGAGGCGATCCTGTCACGCTATCCGATCGTGCACGAGGTCAATCACGACATCACCCGGTTGTCCACCCAGGTCCCCGACCCGGTACCGGCGCCGGCGCCTGGATTCCCGGAGATCGTCATCGCCGCACCCGGCGGGCCGATCCACGTCTACACCACGCACCTGGACTATCGCGGCGATCCCTCCGTCCGGGAGTTGCAGGTCGCCGACACGTTGCGCATCCTCGGTGCGGATCCTCGACGGACGATCCTGACCGGTGATTTCAACGCGACGCCGGCCGCACCGGAGCTGCAACCGCTGTGGACCGAACTGGTCGACGCGCTGGGTGCCACGACGAACGCCGGGCAGTTGACCTATCCCGCCGACGATCCGGTCCAGCGGATCGACTATGTCGCGGTGTCCCCGGACATCGGGGTGCTGGACGGATTCGTTCCGGACATCGAGATCGACGGCGTCCAGGCGTCCGACCACCGGCCGGTGGTGGTGGACCTCAGCGTTCCGCTGGGACAGGCCGGCAGCTGATCCCGGCCGGCCGGCTCCCTGCCGACCGGCCGGCTCCCCCGGCGGCCGGCCGCCGCGCCATTTCGACGCGCGGTCCCGGCACGGCGCCACCGGAAGCACACCAGCACGATCACCCACACCGAAGGAGTGAGAAGCCATGAAGCGACGGGACTTCCTGTCGGCGGCCGCCGTGACGGTGGCCGCCACCGGCCTGTCCGTGGAACTCGCCGGCCCGGCGTCCGCCGGTCCCCCACCGGATCGGGGGTGGAACGGCAAGGTGCAGACCGGGTTCGATGTGCTGGCGGGCGATCACTACCGGCTGCTCAGCGGCAAGAAGGTCGGCTTCATCTCCAACCCGACAGCGGTGACCCGGGAGCTGGACCACGAGGTCGACGTCATGCATGCATCTTCCGACGTCACGGTGGGCGCCGTGTTCGGGCCGGAGCACGGGTTCCGGGGCACCGCGCAGGCCGGCGGGGCGGAGGGCTTCTTCAGCGATCCGGCCACCGGGCTGCCGGTCTACAGCCTGTACGGGGCGGGGATCGCCGAGACCGTCGACACCTTCACCGCGTCCGGGATCGAGGTCGCCGTCTTCGACATCCAGGACGTCGGAACCCGCTTCTACACCTACATCTGGACGATGTACCGGTCCATGGCGGCGGCGGCGATCATGGGTCTGCCGTTCGTGGTGCTGGACCGCCCCAACCCGCTGGGCGGACGCGCGGCGCTGGGCCCGGTGCTGCACCCGGAGTTCTCTTCCGGGGTGGGGGTCAAGCCGATCGCCCAGCAGCACGGCATGACGGTGGGTGAACTGGCCCAACTGTTCAACGACCAGTTCGTGCCGGACGACGCCGGCGGCAAGCGAGCCGACCTGACCGTGGTGGAGATGCGCGGCTGGCGGCGCGGTCAGTACTTCGACCAGACCGGCGTTCCGTGGGTGATGCCGTCCCCCAACATGCCGACTCTGGACACCGCCTTGGTATACCCCGGATTCGGCATGTTCGAGGGCACCAACTTCGCCGAGGGGCGCGGCACCACCCGGCCGTTCGAACTGGTCGGCGCCCCGTATGGGGACTACCGGCTGCACCAGGCGCTGGCGGCGCAGCACATCCCCGGGGCCGGCTTCCGGGAGAACTACTTCGTGCCCACCTTCAGCAAGTACTCCAACCCCTCCAGCACCGTCGGCGGCGTGCAGGTGTACGTCACCGATCGGGATGCCTTCGATCCGATCCGCGCCGCGGTGGCCGTGATGGTCACCGCCCGGCAGGTCTACCCGGACGACTGGAGTTTCGACGGATACCGGTTGGACGGCGGTCCGGCGTTCGCACACGACTGGGTGGACTACCTGTCCGGGTCGGAGTGGATCCGCACCGCGGTGACGTCCGGCCTGTCCACCGACGAGGTGGTGGCCGGGTGGCAGGACGAGCTGGCGCAGTTCGCCGCCCTGCGAGAGAAGTTCCTCATCTACCGGAAGGGGCAGTGATGAGAGCGATCCGGCGGGCCGGGATCATGGTGCCGGTGGTCTGTGTGACGCTGGCAGCCGCCGCGCTTCCGGCGGTCGCGGTCGACGCGTCACCGATCTCGGTCACCACCAGCGGCGGTGCCACCCTGGACGAACTCGTCGGGCACGGCGGCCAGACACTGCGCTACGGCACGCCCCAACAGGCGCACCTGCTCCCGCAGTACGCCGACCTGATCCCGGTGGACGCCGCGCACGGCTCGGACCCGGGCACCGGTGCCGGCGGGCATGCGGAGTATCCGGGCAGCGTGGTGCTCGCGGCCCGCGACGGGGTGATCGCCGAGTACGCGGCCGAGGGCTACAACCTGCGGTACGCCGACCAGCAGGGCGACGAACTCCCCCGCGACCAGTGGATCCCCACCACCAAGGACACCATCTACGACCTGGCCTCGCTGTCCAAGCTGTTCACCACCATCGTGGCCATGCACATGGTGGACGCCGGGACCCTGTCGCTGGACGCCACGGTCGCCTCCTACATCCCGCCGTTCGCGCAGAACGGCAAGGGCGGCATCACCATCCGGCAACTGCTGACCCACACCTCGGGCATGCCGCCGGACCCGTCACCGCCGCTGTGGACCTACGACACCTACCAACAGAAGATCGACGCGATCTATGCCACCCCACTGCAGGCGGCGCCGGGCACCAAGTACATCTACTCGGACCTGAGCATGATCACCCTGCAACTGGTGGAACAGGCGATCACCGGCAAGCGGCTGGACGTGCTGGTGCACGACTGGATCACCGGTCCGCTGCACATGACCGACACGATGTACAACCCGCCGGCGTCGCTGAAGTATCGGATCGCCGCCGAGGAATACCAGCTCACCCCGGACCGCGGGCTGGTCTGGGGGCAGGTGCACGACGAGAATTCCTGGGCGCTGGGCGGTGTCGCCGGGCACGCCGGGGTATTCTCCACCGCCCGCGACCTCGCGACGCTATGCCAGACGATCTTGAACGGCGGCCAGTACGGCGGGACCAGGATCCTGTCCCGGGACGCCGTGGAACAGATGATGAACCACGATCCGGACATCCCCGGTCCGGACGGTCTGGGCTTCGAAACCTATGAGCACTGGTTGATGGGTGCGCTGGCCACGCCGTTCACCGTCGGGCACAGCGGTTTCACCGGAACGTCGCTGGTGATCGACCCGACCACCGACTCCTTCGTGATCCTGCTGACCAACAGCGTGCACCCCAGCCGGCATTGGGGCTCCACCAACCCGTCC
>DASSTH010000072.1:0-5658 GCA_035708025.1 Nakamurella sp.
GCACCCGACCGGAGGCCATCAAGATGGCTCCGGTGATCGCCGGGCTGCAGGCCTCGCACCATCTGCGGCCGGTGGTGGCCGTCACCGGGCAGCACCGGGCGATGCTGGACCAGGTCAATGACCTGTTCGGGATCGTCCCCGATCACGATCTGGACATCATCGCCCAGCGTCAGACGCTGCAGGACGTCACCACCAGGGCGTTGCGCGGGCTCGCCGACGTGATCGCCGACGTGCGGCCCGACCTGGTGCTTGTCCAGGGGGACACCACCACGGCGTTCGTGGCCGCATTGGCCGCCTTCTACGCCAAGGTGCCGGTGGCCCATCTGGAGGCGGGCTTGCGCACGGCGGACCGGTACAACCCGTTCCCCGAGGAGATGAACCGCCGCCTCACCACCCAGCTGGCGGACCTGCACCTGGCGCCGACCCCGACCTCGCGCGCCAACCTGCTGCACGACGGCGTGGATCCCTCCGCGGTGTTCGTCACCGGCAATACCGTCATCGATGCCCTGCTGGACGTGGTGTCGCGCGGCCTGCCGGCCGAGAACCCGGCGCTGGACGGCATCGCCGGTCGCCGGGTGGTGCTCGTCACCGCCCACCGGCGGGAGTCCTGGGGTGCACCCATGGCGAACACCGCACGCGCGGTGGCGCGACTCGCCCGCAGCTTCCCGGACATCGCGTTCCTGCTGCCCGCCCACCTCAACCCGGCCGTGCGGGAGGTGCTGCTGCCGCCGCTGGCCGGCCTGCACAACGTGGTGGTCACCGAACCGCTGGGCTACGGCGACTTCGCCGGTGCCATGAACCGGGCGGACGTGGTGCTGACCGACAGTGGCGGTGTCCAGGAGGAGGCGCCCAGTCTGGGCAAGCCGGTGCTGGTGATGCGGGAGACCACCGAGCGGCCGGAGGCGGTGGACGCCGGGACCGTCCGGCTGGTGGGCACCGACGAGGAGTTGATCGTGACCGAGGTCACCAGGTTGCTCACCGATGCCGATGCCCATCGGGCGATGGCTCGCGCGGTGAACCCCTACGGTGACGGGCACGCTGCCGGGCGCTGTGTGCAGGCCATCGCCCACCACTTCGGACTGGCCGAGCGGCCACCGGACTTCGTTCCGGCGGCAACGCTGGACGCGTCACTCTGACCGGCTCCCCGCCAGACTCGCGGCGTGGCGAGCGGCCGAGAGGCTACCGCCACACTCCCCGGGTGTCGTAGATCACCTTGCCGGCCAACAGGTTTCGGCTCAGCGCCTTGAACTGATCGTGGTCCACCAGCAGCGCGACGATGTCGGCCTGCTCGATGGCGTCCACCGCTCCGGTCAGGGTCAGGTTGGAGTGCCCGGACAGCTTCGCCGGGAGCTCGTCCACGAACGGGTCCGCCACCAGGATGGAGACCTCGGGCAGCGCCTCGGCCAGCATCCCGATCACCTCGACGGCCGGGCTCTCCCGGGTGTCGTCGACGTTCGCCTTGAAGCTCAGGCCGAGGCAGGCCACCGTCGGATTCCGGAAGCGGGCGCACTTCTCGATGATCTGGTCCGCGACGTAGCGCGGCTTGGAGTCGTTGACCTCGCGGGCGGTGCGGATCAGCCGGGCCAACCCCGGGGTGGCCCCCACGATGAACCACGGATCGACCGCTATGCAGTGGCCGCCCACTCCAGGACCCGGGTTCAGGATGTTCACCCGGGGATGCCGGTTGGCCATCCGAATGACTTCCCAGACGTCCAGGTTGAGCTCGTCGCAGATCAGCGACAGCTCATTGGCGAAGGCGATATCCACGTCCCTGCTGGCATTCTCGACCAGCTTGGCCATCTCCGCGCTGGCCGCGTCGGTGAGCAGGATCTCGCCCTCGCAGAACTTCCGGTACAGCGCGGCGGCGCGTTCCGCGCACCGGGGGGTGATGCCGCCGATGACCCGGTCGTTGGTCACCATCTCGATCATGATCCGGCCGGGCAGCACCCGCTCGGGGCAGTGCGCGACACAGATGTCGGGCGTCCCCTCGGTGACGTGCGGCAGCGTCAGGTCGGGACGCAGCTCGGCCAGCCACCGGCTGACCTGGAGCGTGGTGCCGGGCGGTGAGGTCGACTCCAGCACCACGATCTCGCCGCCGCGGAGCTGCGGGGCGATGCTATCGGTGGCGGACTTGATGTACGACAGGTCCGCGGTGCGGTCCTGGTTGAACGGGGTCGGCACCGCGATGATGAAGGCATCGGCCTCCGGGACCTGGTCGGTCGCGGTGAGTTGGCCCATGGCGACGGCACCACTGACGGCGACGGCCAGGTCCGGTTCCACGAAGGTGGCCTCGCCGCGGGAGACGGACTTGACGACATCGGGGTTGACGTCGACACCGACCACCCTGACGCCGCTGGCCGCCAGAGCGACCGCGGTGGGCAGGCCGATGTAGCCGAGCCCGATGACCGCGACCGTTCCGGAGAACGCGCCGCCTGCTGCTTGTGCCATATCCGGATGACTCCCTCTTCGTGCGACTGCTCAGCGTATCGCCACCGTGGACGCCGACCGTGCTGGCGCCGTTGCCCCACCGGCCCCGGAGGTTCGCGGGCTTGAAGCGCGATTCGCTGTCCGGTTTGCCGGAAAAAGCGATCATCAGACCCGCGAACCAGGTCGCCGAAGCGGTGCCCTGTGATACTGGGCGCCGGCATCGATCCGCGGTGACCGCACGCCAGGAGCAGGAGGAGCAGCAGATGCCCGCACCGCACGAGATCCCCGCCGGCCTGCCGGTCACCGTGGTGGACCACCCGCTGGCTGCCTCCCGGCTGACCATCATGCGGGACGCGCGCACCGACAACGCCTCCTTCCGGGCTGCGGTGCACGAGCTCACCCTGATGCTGGTCTACGAGGCCGGGCGGTCGCTGGCCACCGTGCAGATCCCGATCCACACCCCGGTGGCCCGCACCAACGGGGTGCGGCTGTCCAACCCGCCGCTGCTGGTGCCGGTGCTGCGGGCGGGCCTGGGCATGGCCGACCAGGCCCACGCGCTGATCCCGGAGTCGCAGATGGGCTTCGTCGGTCTGGCCCGGGACGAGCAGACGCTGCAGCCCACGCCGTACATGGAGTCGCTGCCCGAGTCGCTGGCCGGCCGGCCGGTTTGGGTGCTCGACCCGATGCTGGCCACCGGCGGATCGATGGTGCACACGATCTCGCTGCTCACCGGCCGCGGCGCCACGGACGTGACGGCGATCTGCGCCCTGGCCGCTCCGGAGGGCCTGGCGGCGCTGGCCGCGTCGGGCCTGCCGGTGCGGGTGGTGACGGCATCCGTGGACGAGCGGCTCAACGACTCCGGCTACATCGTGCCGGGGCTGGGCGACGCGGGGGACCGCCAGTTCGGCGCTGTCTGACGCTGCGGTCAGACCGGCGCCGCTACCAGGTGACGAGATCCGCCGGGATCACCGTCACCGTCGCCGGGTCCCCCTCCCGTGCCGGGATCGTCACGGTCAGCGCGTCCTCACCCTCGACACGCCCGGCCTGGCGGTAGCCGTCCAGTCCGAGGTCGTAGACAGTGACGGAGGGCGGGACGGACCCTCCGCCCGGGTCGACGATCCAGTACTGCGCGATGCCGCCCTGTGCGTACCGGTCCATCTTGGCGGTGCGGTCGATCCGTGCGGTCGACGGCGAGGCGATCTCCAGCACGGCCACCGGCGTGTCAATGGTGCCCGTCTCGTGGTAGGCGTCCCGGGAGATGATCAGCAGGTCCGGCTCCAGCGAGGTGCGCTCGTCCGGCTGCCAGTCCACCGGAGCGAAGAACACTCGATGGTCCGCGGGAGTCATCGCGTCGAGCAATCGGAACAATTGAGCAGCGACCAGCTGATGCTTGGGTGCGGGTGCCGGGCTCACCAGCAGCACCCCGTCGAGCAACTCGTAGCGGCGGCCGTCGTCCGGCAGCTCGCGCAGCATGTCCACCGTCCACTCGCCCGCGGCTGGAGCCGGCCAGTGACCGGCTTGGGTGGTCGGTGTCGCCATGAGTGCCATGGTGCCTCCCCGTCGGTGTGCACGCCAGGGATCATGTCCGGTCTCGGTCGATCCTCCGACGAGTTGTCCACACGCCGGTGCCGTCGATGCGACCGGCCCGGGCTCGCCGGCCGGGGCTACCGCGACCTCCCCCGTCCAGGCCGATAGCCTGCCCGCTGTGACTGAAGCTGCCTGGCCCCACGCCGAAGCATCCAGCCGGGAGATCCGCATCGCCGTGCTGTCGGACTCCCAGATGATGACCCTGCGGGCACCGGAGCGGTACCTGACCGCCGTCGGCTGGCTGGCGGACCACCGGGCCGACCTGGGTCTGGATCTGGTCGTGCACGTCGGTGACGTGGTCAACAACGGTGCCGACGACCCGGCCCAGTTCCAGCTCGCGGCCCGAGCGCACCAGGAACTACTCGATGCCGGGGTGCCGCTGCTGGTGGCCGCCGGCAACCACGACTACGACGACATGCTGGCCGCCACCCGGCGGTCCACCACGTTCAACCAGCACGTGGGCTACCACCCGCTCCACCGGCAACCGGGTTTTCACAGCCTCGAGCCCGGTGCCGCTGAGAACAGCTATCTGCTGGTGGGCGACCGCCTGCTGGTGATGGCGCTGGAGTTCGGGCCGCGGCCGGCGGTGGTGGACTGGGCGGCTGGGGTACTCGCCGAGCATGCCGACCGCACCGCGATCCTGGTGACGCATTCGTACCTGGACGGCGACGGCGAGCTCACCGGCGACCGGTCGCGGTTCCATCCCCGCTCGTTCCCCGCCGCCGCCGACGGCCTGGACGGCGAGCAACTCTGGGATCGGCTGATCCGGCGACATGCCGGCGTGGCGGCGGTGTTGTGCGGCCACCAGATCCCCCGGCCGGTCGCCTACCGGCTGGACGCCGGCGACGCGGGGCGACCGGTGCTGCAGTCGTTCCAGAACTGGCAGTGCGCGCCGGACGACCTGATGGGTTGCCTGCGGTTGATCACCGTGCGCCCGGACGAGGTGCTGCTGGACGTGGTGGACACGGCCACCGGGGAACTACTGGACGGCGCGGCGAACCCGGGATACCACGCACGCATCGACCTGGCCCGCCCCGGCGCGCGGTATCCCGCGCAGGGTGACGACCTGGACCGCTGGCCAGCGGACCGGTAGCCGCCGAACGTGCCCTCCCGTGCAACCGCTTGCGCGGGCGCCCCGTCTTGCTATCAAGGAGGCCGGCCGGTGCACCGGGCCGCCGGCCGGTGACGGGACAGGATGGGGGAGTGCACGCGATGAACACCGACGGTCCCGGCCGCGGGTCGCCGACCCGGGCGACCCGGTGGTCGGTGCTCGCTGGGCTGCTGGCCGTCGCCGTCCTGGTGCTGGCCGCCTGCGCCGCTCCCGGCGTCGGCGGTCGGGGATCCGGGACGTCGGGAACCGGCGGCACGTCGGGGGCGGTCGGTAGCTCATCGAGCACCGGTGCGCCGACCAGCGCGGGAGCGGCGCTGCCCGACGCCCTGGCCGGACGGACCTTCCTATCTACGTCGGTGATCGGGCACGACCTGGTGGCCGGCAGCCGGATCAGCGTGCAGTTCCGGGCCCCACACTCGGTGGCTGTCCAGGCCGGCTGCAACCACCTGTCGGGTGACTTCCGGCTGGACGACAGTCGGCTCTCGGTGGACCAACTGGCGATGACCGAGATGGGCTGTGACAAGCCGCTCATG
>DASSTH010000073.1:0-10506 GCA_035708025.1 Nakamurella sp.
TCCGGAAACCGGTCGCGCTCGGCCAAGTCCACTGGATCGCGGGCTGGTGCTACGAAGGCGCCCGCCTCCAAGCCGGCGTCGAAGCCCACCTCTAAGGCCGCGTCGTCGAGGTCCGGCGGGACACGGAACACGGCGAGTGCCGGCCCGGCGCGAACCACGCGGGCGAAGACCTCGAGCGCGTCCCAGAAACGGCAAGGAGCAGGAGATGGCTGACCAGGACCGCCGGTCGGCGACCGGCACCCGGAAGAAGGACTCCGGCCAGGACGAGGGCCTCGGCGAGGAGTTCCGCCACATGATGACGGCCCTGGCAGATCGAGCGGTGTCCGGAGCATCGAACAAGCTCGACGGCCTCATTGACAAGATGGGCGACTTCGCCAGCGGCGGCGGTGCGAAGGGCGCCGCGGCCGGGAAGGCGGTGAAGTCTGTCTCGGAGGGCAAGTCGCCGCTGACATCGATGTTGTCGGCCGGCGCCGAGGGCATCAAGTCCAAGATCGGCCGGATCTTCGGGGGCGGCGACGACAGCGGCAAGGACGGCGGTAAGGACGGCAAGGTGAAGGTCACCAATATCGTCGAACAGATCGACATCGGCGCCCCGGTCGACGTGGTCTACGACCAGTGGACCCAGTTCCAGGACTTCTCCAAGTTCATGAAGAAGGTCGAGTCGGTCGATCAGAAGGACGACCAGCACCTGGATTTCAAGGCCCAGATCCTATGGTCCCACCGGACCTGGCACGCGACGATCATCGACCAGGTCCCGAACAAGCGGGTGGTGTGGCGTTCCAGCGGACCCAAGGGCCACGTGGACGGTGCCGTCACATTCCACGAGGTCGGCCCGGATTTGACCCGGGTGCTGGTGGTCCTGGAGTACTACCCGCAGGGACTGTTCGAGCGGACCGGCAATCTCTGGCGCGCCCAAGGCCGCCGGGTCCGCCTGGAACTCAAGCACTTCCGGCGCCAGGTGATGAGCCACACGATGCTGCACCCGGATGACGTGTCCGGCTGGCACGGCGAGATCCACGGGAAGAAGGTCACCAAGAGCGACCGCGCGGCGCGGCGCGAAGAGCGCGACCGCGGCGATTCCCAGGATTCGGACGCTGACGACGACCGGACGTCCGACGAGGACTACGACGAGTCCGACGAGTACCAGGACGAGGCATCCGGCGATGAGGACGCCGAGGCGGGTGGCGCCCAGGACGAGTACGAGGAGGACTCCGACGAGGAGTCGGACTACGACGACGAGTCCGATGAGTACGACGAGGACTCCGACGAGGATTCCGACGAGGACGAGGACGAGGAGTCCGACGAGTACGACGACGCGGAATCCGACACCGACGAAGACCCCGACGACGAGTACGACGACGACGAGGAGTCCGACGACGACGAGGAGTCCGACGAGTACGACGACGACGAGGATGCCGAGCCCGACGATGACGACGCGGATTCCGAGTACGAGGACGAGGAGTCGGACGGGTACGAGGACGACTCCGAGGACGACACCGAGGACGACACCGACGAGGACGTTGACGAGGATTCTGACGACGGCGCTGACGAGGAATCCGAAGCCGAGGACTTCGCGGACGACGACTCCGACGCCGCCGACGACGGTGCCGACGAGGTCGATCAGGCCGATGAGGATTACGACGACGAGTCGGACGGGTACGACGACGAGGAGACCGACGATCGTCGTGACGGCCGCGCTCGCGCCGTGGACGACTATGACGATGCCGATGACGACCAGGCCGACGACCTCGCGGACGAGTACGACGACGAGGTGGACGGGTACCAGCAGGACGACGAGTACCAGGACAGCAGTAGCGGGCGCCGCGCTCCCCGCGGCGAGGGGCGGCGTGCCGGACGCACGCAGGGGTCCCGTCGGGCAGCCACCACGAGTCGGAGGTAGGAACAGATGACAACAGCGATTCAGCAGCGGCGCGGAAGTTACGTCGACCGGCCGTCCCCCAGCAGCCTGGCGGACGTCGTCGAGCTGATCCTGGACAAGGGCCTGGTCATCGACGTCTACGTCCGGGTGTCCTTGGTGGGTATCGAGATCCTGACCATCGATGCGCGGATCGTGGTGGCGAGCGTCGACACCTACTTGCGATTCGCCGAAGCCACCAACCGGCTCGACCTGTATGAGCACGGCGGCAAGAGCATCGACGAGCTCGGCGGGTCGCTCAGCGCCAACGTGGCCGCCGGCAAGACCAAGGGTGCACTGACGGGCATCAAGGACAAGGCCGAAGAGTTCATCGAGGACCACATCGGCGGCGGTGACGACGAGGAGAACGAGGACGAGGGGACCGGCCGGGCCACCCGGGCGCGGCGGCCGACCCGGGAACGGGCGCCGGCTCCCCGCCGCCGTCGACGTGAGGATGACGAGGGCTGATGACATCGGTCGCACTGGCACCCTGCTACGTCTTCGGTATCGTCCCGGCGACGGACGTCGGTAGCCGTCCGATCGCCGGGGCGCAGCCGTCCGGCGGATCGGGCATCACCGCGATCCGGGTGGTGTCCCGGGGTGCCCTGGCCGCGGTGGTGGGCTCCGCGCCGGTCGACCGGCCCATCGGCCGGGCGGCCGACTTGCGCACGCACGACGCCGTGCTCGCGTCCCTGGTCGCCGACGAAGTACCCGTGCTACCGCTGCGGTTCGGCGCCGTGCTTGCCGACGAGCAGGCCGTTCTCGATGAGTTGCTCGAGCCGCATCATGACGAGTTCGTCCGGGCGTTGGAGCAGCTCCGCGGTCGCCTGCAGTTCGTGGTCCGAGCTCGCTACGAGCAGGACACCATATTGCGCGAGGTGCTCGCCGACCATCCCGAGATAGCCCGGCTGCGCCAGCACCCGGACCAGGCGGATTGGAACCAGCAGATCCGGCTCGGTGAACTGGTGGTCGCGGCTTTGGAGCGGCGCCGACCGGGTGACGCGGAGACGGTGCTGGCCGCTCTGACACCGCTGGCCGTCGCGGTGCGCCGGCAGGAGGTGTCCGCCGCGGACGAGGTGCTGCACCTGGCGGTGCTGGTGGATCGCTCCTCGCGCAACGGGTTCGAGCGGGCCGTCGAGGAATGCGGTAGGAGCTTCGCAGGCCGGATCCGGTTCCGGCTGGTGGGTCCGGTGGCCCCCTATGACTTCGTCCCGGAGGGCTGACGGATGGGACTGCTCTCCGGCCTGTTGACGTTGCCGCTCGCCCCGGTGCGGGGCGTGGTCTGGCTCGCCGAACAGATCGAGGCGGAGGCGGAACGGCAGTGGTCCGACCCGGCCGCGATCCGTCAGCAGTTGGCGGAGTTGGACAGGGCGCACGAGGAGGGGCTGCTCAGCGACGACGAGCGGGACCAGCGCGCCGACGCGCTGGTCGCCCGGTTGGTGGCGAGCCGCTCGGCCCGCCAGCCCCCCGCTGCGGAAGGAGTGGCCGGTGGCTGAACGACGAACCCGCCCGCGTGCGGATGCGCCATCACGCGATGGCCAGCAGCGCGGACAGTCCAGGTCCGCCGCATCCCAGGACGGCCAGGCCCCGCGATCGGGTCGCTCGCCGCGGCCGACCGTCATTGAGGTCGCTCGCCGGGCCGCGGGCGAACTGGCCGAGTTGCTCGGCCGGGAGCCGGAGGGTGTGGTCTCGCTGGAGCGCACCGACGACGGCTGGTGCGTGGGCGTCGAGGTGGTCGAACTGCGCCGCATCCCGGACAGTGCGGACGTGATCGCGCAGTACGCCGTGGATGTCGACGAGCGCGGTGACCTGGTCGGGTATCACCGCGTCGCCCGCTACACCCGCGGCCGCACCCAGGACGAGTCGTGACGGATGCTCTGCGGCCCGTGGCTGCCGGCAGTCCCGCCCAGACCGCCGCCTCCGCCGATCGCCGCTTCACACCCGGGCTGGCCGACGTGCTGGAGCGAGTGCTGGACAAGGGCATCGTCATCGCCGGTGACATCCGGGTGAACCTGCTCGACATCGAGTTGCTCACCATCAAGATCCGGCTACTGGTCGCGTCGGTGGACAAGGCGCGCGAGATGGGCATCGACTGGTGGGAGCACGACCCGACGCTATCGGTGGGCCAGCCGGATCTGGCGCAGGAGAACCAGGAGTTGCGTACCCGCCTCGCCGAACTCGAATCGGGTGCGGCCGGCAATGGCCATCGGGCGGAGGCGCTGCCGGAGTCCGAGGCAGGGGAGCAGGAATCGCCGGCACAGCCGGCCGGCAGCCCGACTTCGCAGAGGCGGAGGCGATGACCGACTCCGCCACCTACCTGTACGCGATCACCCGCCCGCTCGATTCGCGGCAACTAACCACTCTGAAGGGCATCGGTGGAGCACCGGTACGGGCGCTCGCCGACGGCGGGTTGCAGTGCCTGGTCAGTACCGTGCCGCTGGCGGAATTCGGCGAAGAGCCGCTGCAGCACAATCTCGGCGATCTGCAGTGGCTGGAACGTACCGCGCGGGCGCACGATGCGGTGGTCCGCGCGGCGGCGGAACAGGTGACCACGGCGCCGCTGCGGCTGGCCACCGTGTGCACCGATGACGATGCCGCCCTCGCCCGGCTCCGCGAACTTCGGGACCGCGCAGCGTCGTTGCTGGACCGGCTGGACGGCCGGATCGAATGGGGCGTCAAGGTATTCGCCATGTCGCCGGCGGACGCACGGTCGCAGCCCGCGGCGGTCGGAGCAGGGTCCGGGACCGACTACCTGAGGGTGCGCCGGGAGCAGGCGGCCGAGCGGGAACGGGCCAGCGCAGCGGCGGGCAGTCAGGCGGAGTCCGTCTATCGCGAGTTAGCCGGTGCCGCGGTCGCCGGCCGCCGTCACCGCCCCCAGGATCCGCAGCTCAGCGGGAGGTCCGAGCCGATGCTGCTGAACGCGGCATTCCTGGTGGACCGCAACCGGTCCGCGGAGTTCGCCGCCCTGGCCGGACGGCTCGCCGACGATCGGGGGTCGATCCGGGTGGAGGTCACCGGTCCGTGGCCGCCCTATTCGTTCGCCGTGTTGGATCAGACATGACCGAACTGCTGGAGAACGCGTCCGCCCGGCCGTCCGCGGAACCGGATGAGATGGCGCTGGCCGGCCGGCCGACATCGTTGGTGGACCTGCTGGACCGGCTGCTGGTCACCGGAGTCGTGCTGTCCGGTGACGTGACCATCGCGCTGGCCGACGTGGACCTGGTGACGATCAAGCTGCGCGCCCTCATCACCACGGTGCGTGGGAAGGATTCCGCATGACGGCGGTGCCACCCCTTCGCGTCACCGAATCCTCGCGCCCGCTCGGCGAACCGTTGCCGGTCCCTGTGCGGATATCCAGCGACGCCGACTCGGTGGAGCGTGACCTGTTCCGCCTGGTGCTGACCGTGGTGGAGTTGATCCGCCAGCTGGTGGAGAAGCAGGCGATGCACCGGATGGACGACCTCGACGACGACCAGGTGGAGGCCATGGGCTCGGCCCTGATGCGGCTGGACGAGGCGATGACGTCGTTGCGCCAGCGCTACGGCTTCTCCGTCACCGACCTGAACATCGACCTCGGCCCGCTCGGTACTCTCCTTGACTCATAGCGCCCGCCCCGTCACGAATCGCTTCCGGAAATTGGGCGCATAGAGACACCGCTGCGCGCCGCTGTTGGATCTCGGCGCTGCCCGTGGCCGCACTCCGTCATTGAAATGACCCCAATTGCGCCTTCACGCGACCGACGGCTTCTCGAGATCGCCGATGGATCGGGACGCCGGGCGGAGAAGCCGGCATTGAACCGGGGGGAACCAAGCGGCTGACTCGGGGACAGTCGGCGGCGTGCGGTCGAACCCATGGCCGGGGGACCGCCCACTCCCACCCGCTCGTGTCCATTAGGCCGCGCGGAACCGCTTGTACTACAATTGGTTCGGCGGACGTGATGATTCACCTATCCGGTTGCGCCGAGCGCGCAGATCGTGCATCATTCGGCGGACGCCAGCATATGAACGGTCCCTATGATGGATTTCGGGGTTTCCCACAAGTGCCCCGGGCAAGACCGGCCGCTGGACCGGAAAGCCACCTAGTTGAATTTGCTGGCTATTTCGGGCATGGCCTTGTCGTATTGCAGGTCCCGGCCGCACACTGAATGTATTCGGCCACGCGCCGCCCACGATTTTTCATGAAGGTGATCTGCCATGACGACTCCGCCTCCAGAACCCGCGACCTGTCCGATCCTGCATCTCGAACTCGGTCCGCTGGACCTCGACCTGCTCGGTCTGCGTGTACACCTGGATCAGGTCGTCTTGGACGTCACGGCAGTGCCAGGTCCCGGCAACCTCTTGGGCAACCTGCTGTGCGCGGTGGCGGGGCTCCTTGACGGCCTGGACCTCGGAGGCCTGCTGGGCAACCTGCTGCAGCAGTTGATCGACGCGCTCATCCGCCTGCTGCAGGGAATCGGCGGCGGCGGAGCCGCTTCGCCAGCCTCCCCGGTCACGTCATGACCGTGACCACGGGCGGCGAGAGCAGCGGCCGGGTTTCGGGCGTCGAGGACGCACTCGCGGACCTCGACGAACTGAAGGAGACGCTGCGGCGGGCCGCCGGCGGGCAGGAGGGGGCCACGCGCCTCCAGCAGGCTGTCCAGGACTATGTGCGGGACCACCACGAAGCATTGACCATGGCCGCCGCGGCCGTCGGCGAGGAGGTGCGGTCCCAGATCCTCGCGCAGCTGTATCGGTGGCGGGCGCAGTTGGGTCAGCAGCTACCCACCGGCGAATCCACTCCCACCCCGGCGCGCCCGGCGAAGGCCAGCTCAACACCCTGAACGGCTGCCGAGACGGCGACTCTGCGGTGTGGCCCCGCGATGAGGATCCGGGGCAACGCCCCGATACGTGTGTCCGAGGGGGGACTTGAACCCCCACGCCCTTGCGGGCACTAGCACCTCAAGCTAGCGCGTCTGCCATTCCGCCACCCGGACCTGGGTGCGGGCGGCCGTACCGCCCGTGCGGTGCCACTTTACGCGACGAGCGGCGGCCGCCCCAACCTTCTGCGGTGGCGGGGGAGCGGCAACGCCGAGATGCCAGCGGGGCGGTTCATCCGGTATGCGTGGCACCTTCTGCGGTGGCGGGGGAGCGGCAACGCCGAGACGCTTGCGGGGCGGTTCGTCCGGTATGCGTGGGCACGGATGCGCGGCCCGCCGCTGACCACCCGGTGGGCCCGATGATAGGAAGAGCGCATGACGACCCCCGAGCAGCCGTCCGAGTCTCCCGTCACCGCCGATGCCGAGACCGAGGTGGTGCAGCTGTGCAGCGACCTGATCCGCATCCCGTCGGTCAACACCGGCGACCCGGCCAGCATCGGTGACGGGGAGGCCAGGGCGGCCCGCTACATCCAGCAGAAGCTGGAGGAGGTCGGCTACACCACCTCCTACGCCGAGTCGGTGCCCGGGCGGGGCAACCTGGTCTGCCGGCTGGAGGGCGCCGACCGGGACCGCGGAGCCCTGCTGGTGCATGGCCACGTGGACGTGGTGCCAGCCGACCCCGCGGAATGGCAGGTGGACCCGTTCGCCGGTGCGGTGCAAGAGGGCTACGTCTGGGGCCGCGGCGCGGTCGACATGAAGGACATGGTTGCGATGATGGTGGCGGTAGCCCGCGACTTCAAGCGCACCGGCGTGGTTCCGCCACGCGACCTCATCTTCTGCTTCATGGCCGACGAGGAGGCCGGCGGCCGCTACGGCTCGCAGTGGCTGGTGGACAACCATCCGGAGTGGTTCGCCGGTGCCACCGAGGCGATCAGCGAGGTGGGCGGGTTCTCGGTCAGCGTTGACCCGGTGCGGCGGGCGTACCTGGTGGCCGCGGCGGAGAAGGGCATCGCCTGGGCATACCTGCGGGCCAGCGGCCGGGCCGGCCACGGGTCGATGACCAACGACGAGAACGCCGTCACCCGCGTGGCGCAGGCGGTCGCCCGGCTCGGCACCCACGAGTTCCCGCTGCAGCGCACCGCCACCGTGGACGCGTTCCTGGCCGCGGTCACGGAGCTGACCGGATTGGAGTTCCCGGACGAGGACCTGGAAGGAGCGGTCGCCAAGCTCGGGCCGGTGTCCCGGCTGGTGTCCGCCACGCTGCGCAACACCGCCAACCCGACCATGCTGAAGGCCGGCTACAAGGCCAACGTGATCCCGTCCACCGCGGAGGCCACCGTGGACTGCCGGGTGCTGCCCGGCTCGGAGGCCGAGTTCCGGGACCAGGTCGCCGAGATCGTCGGGGACGGCATCGAGATCGAGTGGGACTTCCTGCCGGCCCTGGAATACCCGTTCGAGGGGGATCTGGTGGAGGCGATGAAGGCCTCCCTGGTGGCCGAGGATCCGGACGGGCACCCGATCCCGTACATGCTGTCCGGCGGCACCGACAACAAGGCGTTCTCCCGGCTGGGCATCGCGGGCTACGGCTTCTCGCCGCTGCGGCTGCCGGCCGAGCTGGACTTCACCGCGTTGTTCCACGGTGTGGACGAGCGGGTGCCGGTGGACGCGCTGCAGTTCGGCACCAGGGTGCTGGGGCGGCTGCTGCGCACCTGCTGAGCGCCCGTCACCCGGGGACCGCCTGGTAGCAGGCAGCCCGATGCCTAGTACCAGGTAGCCCGGTGCCGACGCGGCATGCCGGCACATGCGGGCCAGCTGCTGACACCTCGGCCTACCTCGCCGGGTAGGTCACCCGCGAGGTAGAGCCGCCCGGGTGGGTGGCTACAGCGTGAGCGCGGGGAGCAGCCCGGCCGATCGTCGCCGCCGCAGGGTGACCCGCCGGGATCCGTCCGGGAAGCGCAGCACCCGGGCCAGCTCCCACCCGGTGAACTCCGCCCGCACGGCCAGCATCACCGCCGCCGATGCCCGCGAGGTCGACGCGTCGATCCGTAGCGGGCGGTACTCGTAATCGTCTGCGGGGTCACCACCGATGTCCCCGCCAGTCGCTTTCGCGATGGCGACCACCTCCTGAGCGCCGGTCCGTCGCCGGTCGCCGCCGACCGGTGACGGGATGTGCATCAGTCTGCCCCATGCCCCACGGGTTGCGCACGACCTGGTTTTCGCGTCGTGGCCGCCGCCGGGGCGGCGCCCTCCGGATCCGCCGCCGGCTCGCCGCCGGATCCGGGACCGGCCGAGGCGCGCCCGGCCGGCCGCAGCAACGATTCCAGCCGGGTCCGCCGGGGTCGCGCGCCGACGTGCCGCACCGCGCGGGCCAGCATCGGCCCGGCCGCGTGCACCACCGACAGGTGGATGCGCGCCCGGGTCAGCGCCGTGTACACCAGCGGACGCGACAGCATCCCGCCCGCCTCCGGCGGCAGCACCGCGACCACCGCCTCCCACTCCGAGCCCTGCGCCCGGTGCACCGTCACCGCCCACCCGTGCAGCAGATCGGACAGCGCCTTGCCCGAGATCTCCGACTCCCCGCCGGGGAAGGCCACCCGCACCGAGTTGTCGCCGGTGTCCACCACCGTGCCGACCTCGCCGTTGGCGTACCCGGTGGGTTCGGCGTCCAGGTAGTTCGCGGTGGCCACCACCCGGTCGCCGGTGTCGAAGCCGCGCACCGCGCCACGGCCCGGGTTGAGCACCTTCTTCAGCGCCCGGTTCAACGCCTGGGTGCCGGCCGGGCCGCGATGCACCGGGGTGACCACCTGGATCTTCTCCCCGGACACCCCGAACACCCGCGGGATGGAGTCCGTGACCAGCTGCACCACGCGGTGGGCCGCCTGGTCCGATCCCGCGGCCGGCACGATCACCACCTCGCGGTCGTCCGGATCGGCCGGCAGCAGGTCGCCGCCGCGGACCGCCGTGGCCAGCCGGGCGATCGCGCCACCCTCGGTCTGCCGGTACAGCCGGGTCAGTTCGGTGACGGGGAAGGCGCCGGAGTCCAGGATGTCGCCGAGCACCCGCCCGGGACCGATGGAGGGCAGCTGCGCCGGATCGCCGACGATCAGCAGGTGGGCGCCGTCCGGCAGCGCCTGCAGCAGGGCCGCGGCGAGCTCCACGTCCAGCATGGACGCCTCGTCCACCACCACCAGGTCGGCGCGCACCGGGTCGTCGGCGTCGTGCTCGAACAGGCTGCCGGACTCGCCCGGTCCGCGCCGGGCCCCGAGCAGCCGGTGGATGGTCATCGCGGTGTCGCCGGCGCCGCCGCCGACCAGTTCGGCCAGCCGTTTGGCGGCCCGTCCGGTCGGTGCGGCCAGCGCGATCGTCTTGTCCAGCTTCCGGCACAGCGTCACCACGGCCGCGACGGTGCGGGACTTGCCGGTGCCCGGACCACCGGTCAGCAGCGAGACCCCGTGCGCCGCAGCGGCAATCACCGCGGAGGTCTGCACCTCGTCCAGGCCCACCGCCGCCTTGCGGGCGGCGCGTTCCCCGGCCAGCGACTCCGCGGAGCGGGCCAGCCGGGTCAGGTGCTCGGCGACCGCGTCCTCCGCCGCCGCGAGGGTCGACCGGGCCACCCAGCGCTCGCCCGCACCGGTCGGATCGGGGACCTCGGCCACCAGGTCGGCCGCCACCGCAGCGTCGACGGCGGCGGCCGGGTGCACGCCGAACGGCCGCAGCGCCTCGTCCACCACGCCGG
>DASSTH010000074.1:0-9845 GCA_035708025.1 Nakamurella sp.
GGCCTCGTCGACGATGCGCTCGAGAACTTCGGTGATGCCGAGAAAGTTCAGGGAACCGGATGTGAACGCGGCCACGGCCTGTTCGTTCGCGGCGTTGTACGCCGCCGGCACCAGGCCGCCGGCGATGCCCGCCGCCCTGGCCAGCTCCAGCGCCGGGAACGTCGCGTTGTCCACCGGTTCGAACGTCCAGCCGCCGGCCGCGGTGAAGTCGCAGGCGGCCGCGGCGCCGGGCAGCCGGCGCGGCCAGGCCAGCCCGAGCGCGATCGGCAGCGCCATGTCCGGCGGGCTGGCCTGCGCGATGGTGGCGCCGTCGGTGAAGGTCACCATGGAGTGGATCACCGACTGCGGGTGCACCACCACCTCGATCCGCCGGTACGGCACACCGAACAGCAGGTGCGCCTCGATCACCTCCAACCCCTTGTTCACCAGGGTGGCCGAGTTGATCGTCACCACCGGACCCATCTGCCAGGTGGGGTGCGCCAGCGCGTCGGCCAGCGTGACGTCCTCCAGTTCCGCCGTGCTGCGGCCGCGGAACGGCCCGCCGGACGCCGTGATCACCAGCCTGGCCACCTCGTCGGCATCCCCGGACCGCAGGCACTGGGCCAGCGCGGAGTGCTCGGAGTCCACCGGCACGATCTGCCCGGGGGCGGCGGCGGAGGTCACCAGCGACCCGCCGGCGACCAGCGACTCCTTGTTCGCCAGCGCCAGGGTGGCGCCGGTGGCCAGCGCGGCCAGCGTGGGTCCCAGCCCGACCGAGCCGGTGATCGCGTTGAGCACCACGTCGGCCGGGGTGCCGATCACCAGGTCGGTCGCCGAGCCGGGCCCGGACAGCACCCGGGAACGGGCGATGCCCTCGGGGGCCGGCCCGGGCACCGCGATCCGGGCGCCGGGGTGCGCCGCGGCCTGCCGGGCCAGCAGGTCGGGGCGGCCGCCGCCGGAGGCCAGGCCGACCACCTGGAACCGGTCCGGGTTCGCCGCGATCACCGCCAGCGCCTGGGTGCCGATCGAGCCGGTGCTGCCCAGCACGATCACCCGCCGCGGCTCGCTGTCCAGGGACGGAATACGCATCACCGGCCCATTCTCCCCCCGGCGCAACCTCGTGCGTTTCGGACATTTTCGCGGGCGGTGTGCTACAAACCCGGCGCTGCGGACATACTTACTCAGTGGTCAGGGCGAATCGGACGGGGGCGCGGTGGATCGCGCTGCTGCTCGGCGTCGCCCTGGTGGCGTGCGTGGTGGTCGTCTACGCGCTGATCCAGGTGACCTCCCCGGCCAACGGCAGCAGCGGCGGCGTGACCAGCACGGTGATCTCGGCCGCCGGGTCGTCCGGTTCCATCCCGCCGAGTGGACCGGGCACCGCATCCGGCACGGCCGCCACGGCGCCGGAGTCGACCGGCACGGATCCCGGCCCGTCCACGTCGGCCGCCGAGCTGAGTTCCGGCTCGCCGGCCAGCGTCGCGGGAGGTTCCGGCATGGACGGCTCCAGCGTGGTCGGCTCCGGGGCGGACACCTCCACCCCGCCGACCCCGTCACCGTCCGGCAGCGGCGAGTCCGGGCCGATGACCACGGCCACCAGCCAGTTGCAGGGGTCGGGGGTGACGCTGCCGGCCGCGTGGTCCGGTGAGGCGAAGGTGACGATCACCGTGCTGGGCACCTGCGCCACCGGCACCACGTCCGGGTACACCACGCCGGCCGACCTGGCGCTGGACCTGCCGCAGAACGAGGCGTCGGCGGTGGCCCCGACGGCCACCTCGACGCTGCCGGACGACGAGCCCACCCTGACCCTCGGGATCAACGCCGCGAACGTGCCGTCGCTGTCGGTGTACTCCTCGGCGGTCGACGACGGGGGCGCCTTCCACCGGTACTGGGAGTTGCGGCTGACCCCCGACGGCGACCGCACCCTGATCCAGGGGACGCTGATCAACGAGGCGGTCGACGGGTCGAACCCGAACATCATGGTGGACGCGGAGACCTCCCTGCAGCCCTGCGAGTCGACGGGCACGGTGGGCCTGCCACGCCCGCTGGCGGCCGGGTCCAGCATCACCGGGTGGGTGAGCGAGAGCAACGCCCGGTTGACGCTGACCGCCAGGACCACGGACGGCAAGCGGCAGGTGACGGTCGACGTGGTGGCCGTCCGCAAGCAGTGAGCGCGGTGCGCTCGCGGCCGCGCGGGTCGGCGCCGCGCCGTCCGGCCGGACGTGACAAGATGGGCGGCAGCGGGCATCCCGAGGACGACGGGCATGCGCGGTGCCGAGACGGTGCGCTGTGCACCGCGGGAAGGGCCAGGAGGAATCGTGACGCAGACCGCCCTGCAGCGGCGGGCGCATGTGCAGCCGGCTGACGAGAAGCAGCATCCGGTGGCCACCACCCGGTCGCACCCGCCGGTGCGGTACAACCCGGACGCGCCGAGCGAGGAGTGGGGCTGGCACGGTTCCTGGCGGATGTTCGCGCCCAAGGGCAGCGCGCTGCTGCTGTGGATCGGCGTGATCACCCTGGTGCTGTTCAACTTCACCGAGCACGAATCCCACGTGGAGAACTACTACTTCAACGGCATCGCGCTCATCGGGGCGATCTGGCTGATCAGCCGCCAGCGACAGGCCCGCCGGATGCGCCGCCGGCAGCGCCACGAGGAGCACTGACCCGCGGCGCACCGTCGCGCCCGGGCGGACGCGAGCAGCGCCTCGCCAGCTGGGTCGCGAGCAGCCGCCTCGCCAGCCGGGTCGCGAGTAGCCGCCTCGCCAGCCGGGTCGCGAGCAGCGCGTTGCCAGCCCGGGCGGGCTACCGCTCGGAGGCGGCCAGTTGGCCGCAGGCCGCGGCGATCTCCCGGCCCCGGGTGTCCCGGACGGTGCACGTCACCCCGGCGGCCCGCACCCGCGCGACGAACTCGTCCTGCACCCCTCGCGGGGAGGCGTCCCACCGGGAACCGGGAGTGGGATTCAGCGGTATCAGGTTCACGTGCACCAGCGGGCCCAACGCCTGGTGCAGCAGCGATCCGAGCAGCTCCGCCCGCCACGGCTGGTCGTTGACGTCGCGGATCAGGGCGTACTCGATCGACACCCGGCGGCCGGTGGCGTCCGCGTAGCGGCGGGCGGCGGCCAGCACCTCCGTCACCTTCCAGCGCTCGTTGACCGGCACCAGGGTGTCGCGCAACTCGTCGTCCGGGGTGTGCAGCGACACCGCCAGGCGCACCTGCAGGCCCTCGGCGGTGAGCCGGTCGATCGCCGGGACCAGCCCCACCGTGGACACCGTCACCGACCGGGCCGAGATGCCCAGGCCGCGAGGTGCCGGCGCGGTGATCATCCGCACCGCGGACAGCACCCGGTGGTAGTTCGCCAGCGGCTCGCCCATCCCCATGAAGACCACGTTGGACAGCCGGCCGGGTTCGCCCAGCGCGCCGTCCCGTGCGGCCGCGGCGGCCAGCCGCACCTGCTCGACGATCTCCGCGGCGGACAGGTTGCGTTGCAACCCGCCCTGCCCGGTGGCGCAGAACGGGCACGCCATCCCGCAGCCGGCCTGGCTGGACACGCACAGCGTGATGCGGTCCGGGTAGCGCATCAGCACCGACTCGATGAGCGTGCCGTCGTGCGCGCGCCACAACGTCTTGCGGGTGCTGCCGTCGTCACACGCCAGCGACCGCACCTCGGTGAGCAACTCCGGCAACAGGGCGTCGACGAACTCGGAGCGGCCGGCGGCCGGCAGGTCGGTCATCCGGTCGGCGTCCCGGGTGAGCCCGCCGAAGTAGTGCCGGGCCAGTTGGTCGGCCCGGAAGGCGGGTTGCCCGGCGGCCGCCACCGCCTCCCGGCGGCCCTGGGCGTCCAGGTCGGCGAGGTGGATGGGTGGCTTGCCGCGGCGCGGTGCGGCGAACACCAGCGGGAGGGATTTCGTCATGACCTGCACATTGTTCCATCGGCCCCGGCCGGCGGGCCGCCGCCCGGATCAGGCGTACCGGCGGGCGACCAGGGCGGCCTGTGCGCCGTAGGAGGGTCCGTGGGTGACGGCATGCACCAGTAGCGGGTGCAACTGGTGCAGCCCGATCCGCTCGCGCCATCCCGGCTCCAGCCCGGCGGCCTCCGCGTAGCCGCCCAGGATCGCCTCCAGGTGCGGGGCCCCGAACAGCGCCAGCATGGCCAGGTCGGTCTCCCGATGGCCGCCGTGCGCCGCCGGGTCGATCAGCACCACGCCGTCGCGAGCGAACAGCACGTTGCCCGCCCACAGGTCGCCGTGAATGCGGGACGGGCGGGCAGCGTCGTCGAAGTCGCCGCCGTGCAGCCGGTCGCACACCGCCCGGACCGCGGCGTACCCGTCACCGGACAGGGTGCCGATCCGGTGGGCGGCGTCGGCGTAAGGCAGCAGCCGCAACTGCGCGTAGAACGGTCCCCAACTGTCGAACCGTCCGGTGGGCAGCAGCTGCCGGCCGATGTAGCAGGGGCCGTCCCAGCCGTCCGGCGGCACCCCGAACCCGGCGGCACCCGACGCGTGCGTCAGCGCCAGGGCGCGACCGAAGTGCTCCGCGGCGGCCCGGGACGGCGACCCCTCGGCGACCCGCTCGATCTCGATGTGCTCGTCACCGGCATCGATCACCCGGGCGATCCGGGCGCCGCCGTCCTCCGTCGCCTCGGCCAGCCAGCGCAGGCCGGCGGCCTCCGCCCGGAAGAACCCCTCGGGGGCCCCCGGCCGGTGCTTGCGGAAGGTCTCGGTGGCCACCCTCAGTCCCCCACCGTGACCAGGAACGGCGTCAGCAGGCCGGGCGTCGCGTGGTCCGCCAGCGCCGTCGCATCCGGTTCCGGGACGTCGTGCAGCCGGTAGCCCTGCTTGCCGGCCGCCGTGGTGGCGGTCAGCGTCACCAGCCCGGCGCGGCGCTGGAAGACGGTCTGCCGGACGTTCCAGCCGATGATTCCCCGACGCAGCAGCACCACCCGCCGGCCGCGCAGGCTGTGCGCCCGGGTGACCAGGTACTCCGGGGTCAATGCGTGACCCAGGCGCCGCGCCCGGTCGGCGGCGAGTGGCACCGCGACCAGCCACGGCAGCAGGCCGACCGGCAGCAGCCAGGCGGTCCACCCCGCCAGCAGCACCGCGATCGCCCACCCGGCGGCCAGCACGGCCGCGGCCGCCAGGGCGCGCTGGTAGCGGCGGCGCACCGCCCGCGGGCCGTGGCCGGTCAGCGTCATGGACAGCGGCGCGCCGGCCGGGCCGATCTCCCCCAGGACCACCGCGCCCAGCCGATCCGCGACCTCCCTGGGCGCCGGTGGCACGACCGGTGCCGACCCGGCGTCCCGGCGGCTCAGGCCGGTGACTATGGCGTCCAGCCGCGCCCCGCCGGCCAGCCGCAGGCCGAGCGGCTCGTGGTACTCCACCCCCCGCAGCCGGGCGATCTCGATGCTGGTCTCGCGGGAGGTCAGCAGACCCCGGACCACGTGCAGGCTGCGGCCGGCCCGGTCCCGGGACAGCGTCAGGCCCCAGTAGTTGAGCAGGTAGCCCAGCAGCGCCAGCAGCGAGACGGCCAGCACGACCGCCAGCACCGCGCCGGCGATGAGCAACCCGGCCGGGGCCGAGCCGGGCCGGAACAGCCCGCCGTCGATCAGGTCCCCCACCATCGGCCCCGCGAACTGGCTGGACGCGCCGGCGACGGCCGCCGCCACCACCAATCCCGCCGTGGTCAGCGGGGCGAAGCGCACCCACCGGGGATCCAGCCGCAGCAGTACCTGGTCGTCACCGCCGGGTCCGGGCCCGGGCCCGGCACCGACCGGAACCTCCACACCGGAACCGACCGACGCCTCCGGCCCGCCACCGTCGGATGCCGGCGTCGCCGCGGCAGGCGCCGCTCCCCGGGCCGCTCCGGGCTCCCCGGCCGGCAATGAACCGGCATCCGGTGCACCGGCGGCGGACGGCGAGCGGTGCAACAGCGCCGCGCGCAGCGCCTGGGCCTGCCGCCGGGGCAGCGCGTCCAGCCGCAGCCGCTCGCCGCCACCGGCCACCGACCCGGCGGTGCCGATCTCCACCTTCGCCAACCCGAGCATCCGGTGGATCAGCGACGAGGTGAGCTCGACGGTGCGGATCCGGTCCAGCCGCGCGGTCAGCTCCGCGCGGCGCACCATCCCGCGGCGCAACTGCAGCTGCCCGCCGGTGATGCGGTAGCTGGTGGTGACGAACCGCAACACCCCGACCACGACCGGCACGCCGACCGCGGCCAGATGCCACCAGCGGTCTCCGTCCAGGGATCGCCCCAGCAGGAACACGCCCACCAGCGCCGGCAGGTAGCGCAGCACCTCGTTGACCGGATGGACCAGCAACATCCGCAGGTCCAGCCGGCGCCACTGCGCGTCGGCGACCAGCGGATCCTCCGTCACCGTCGGCGACGTCGGCTCGTCGGTCACGTCGCGTCCCCGACCAGCGCCTCGGCGCGGCGAGCCAGCTCGGCCACCAGGTCGTCGGCCACCGGCCGCGCCAGCCCGGCGATCTGCAGCGGACCCCGTGAGGACGCGGTTGTCACCGTCACCGTGGCCAGGCCCAGCAGCCGGCTGATCGGGTCCTGGGACACGTCCACCGTCTGCACCCGAGACATCGGCGCCACCCGCCGCTCGCGGGCCAGCCATCCGGTCTGGGTGTACACCGCCCCGGCACTGGTCTCCCAGCGGTGCAGCCGGTACCGCAGCACCGGCATGGCCACGCAGTAGCAGGCCGCGACGACCGCGTAGCCCACCCACGCCGCGGCCGGCATCGGGAACCAGTGCCACGCATCGGAGACCAGCAGCAGCAGGCCCACCCCGACGCCCGACCGGACCAGGCCGCCCGCCGCCCACATCAGCGGTGCCCGTCGCGCCACCCGGTGCGCCGGATCGCGCAGCACCACGCTGGTCACGGCCATGGCCACCAGCGTAGGGGCGGGCCGGTGCGGTCATCCGGGGCCGCCATGGTCCACCATGGGCGCGTGACTCGCTCGCAGCCGCAGCCCGGATCCTGGCCCTCCCCGATCTCCGCCGCCGACGCGGTTCGCGGCCGGCGCTCGCTGTCCGCGTGCACCTTCGCCGGTGACGAGGTGTGGTGGTCGGAGGGCCGCCCGGACGAAGGCGGACGGGTGACGGTGTGCGCCCGGGCCGCGGACGGCTCCGGCGCGATCCGCGACCTGCTGCCCGCCCCGCACAACGCCCGCACCCGGGTGCACGAGTACGGCGGGGTGTCCTTCCTGGCGGTGCCGGCCTCCGCCGGCGACCCGGAGTCCGGGTTCGACCTGGTCTTCACCGAGTTCACCGACCAGCTGCTGTACCGGCTGGCCGCCGGCGGACACCCGGAACCGCTGGTGGCCCAACCGGATCGGCCGGCCGGCCTGCGCTGGGCGGACCTCTTCCTGGATGCGCACAACGAGCGACTGCTGGCCGTACGGGAGGAGCACCGGGGCGATGGCACCTATCGCACGGTGCGCCGCTCGATCGTGGCCATCCCGCTGGACGGGTCGGCCGCGGACGACCCGGCGGCGATTACCGAACTGGTGGCCGGCGCCGACTTCTACGCCGCCCCGCGGTTGGACCCGGCAACCGGGCGGCTGCTGTACCTGAGCTGGAGCCACCCCGACATGCCGTGGGACGCAACGGAACTGCACCTTGCCAGGGTGGACGGGGCAGGCCTCGTGTCCGGCCAGGGGTCGGACGCCCCCGCGGACGCGGTGATCGCCGGCGGTGACGGGATCAGCGTGCTGGACCCGGGGTTCCTGTCCGCCGGCCCGCACGCCGGCTCGGTGCTCGCGGTCGCCGACGACGACGGCTGGTGGCGGCCGTTCGCGATCGACCCGGACACCGGCACGCGCACCTGGTTGTCCGGCGACGACGCCGAGTTCGGGGCGCCGATGTGGACGCTGGGGCAGCGCCGCTGGGCGCAACTGCCCGATGGTCGGCTGGTGGCGACCCGCGGCGGCACGCCCGGGATCCTGGCCGCGGGCGGTGCGTTCACCCCGCTGGACCCGGACTGGACGGCGTGTTCCGATGTGCACGCCGACGCCGCCGGCCGGATCGCGCTGGTGACCGGCGGCGACACCGTCACCGCCCGGGTCGCCGTGCTGCGCCCGGTCGGCGGCGGTTGGCGTACCACCGACCTGCGGCTGGCCGCGGATCCCGAAACCGACGTGCCGGAGGAATACCGCCCCCGCGGCGAACCGGTGACCATCGACGGCGTGCATGCGGTGGTCTACCGGCCGACCCACCCGGAGTTCGACGCGCGGCCCGGCACCGCGCCGTACCTGATGACGGTGCACGGCGGCCCCACCGGCCAGTTCTCCCGACTGCCGTCGGCCACCACCGCGTTCTTCACCAGCCGGGGCATCGGCGTGGTCGGACTAGACTACGGCGGATCCACCGGATATGGCCGGGAGTACCGGGAGCGGCTGCGGCACTCCTGGGGCCGGGTGGACGTCGCCGACGCCGCGACGATCGCCCGGGCGCTGGTCGCGGACGGCACCGCTGCGCCGGGTGCGGTGGTGATCGAAGGTGGTTCGGCGGGCGGCTGGACCGTGCTGGCGGCCCTGACCGCGGCGCCCGATCTGGTGGGCGACCCGTCGCCGTTCGCCGCGGGCATCTCGCTGTTCGGGGTGGCCGATGCCCGGGCGCTGGCCGACGGCACGCACGACTTCGAATCGCGCTACACCGACAGCCTGTTGGGCCCGGATCCGCAGGGCTGGTTCGACGCCTCACCGCTGGCCCACACCGACCGGCTGGCGACCCCGGTGCTGCTGCTGCAGGGCGGCCGGGACCCCATCGTCACGCCCGACCAGGCGGAGGCGTTCCGGGCGGCCTGCGCGGCGCGTGGGGTGCCGCACGCGCTGATCGTCTTCCCCGAGGAGAGCCACGGCTTCCGCGCCGCCGGCGCGCAGATCGCCACCCTGGAGGCGGAGCTCAGCTTCCTGGGCCAGATCCTGGGCTTCGACACGCCCGGGGTGCCGCGGCTGGAGTTGGTGACGGGGCCGCCGAACCCCGCCTGACGCCGGTGGGCGCGTCCCTCAGGCCAGGCCCAGCGACTTCATGCGCTCACCGTGCGCGTGTTGCAGCCGCCGGAACAGCGCGCCGATCCCGGCCAGGTCGCCGGAGCCGCGCACGATCAACTCGGCCAGCCGGTCGCGGTCCGCGGCCACGTACTGCGCCTGGGTGATGGCCTCACCGAGCAGCCGGCGCCCCCACAGCGCCAGCGGCCCGGCCAGCCGCGGGTCGGCCTGGCACGCCCGCCGGACCTCCCGGACCGCGAACGCCGAGTGCCCGGTGTCGGCCAGCACCTCGAACACCAACTCCCTGGTCACCGGATCCAGCCACTCGGCGATCTCGCGGTAGAAGTCCGCGGCCAGGCCGTCCCCCACATGCGCCTTGACCAGCGATTCCAGCCAGGAGTGCGGGGCCGTGGAGTCGTGGAAGGCGTTGAACGGCGCCACGAACGGGCCCATCGCCCGCTCCACCGGGACCCCCAGACCGGCCAGATGCGCCGACAGCCGCCGGAAGTGTCCCAGTTCCGCGGCCGCCATCTGCGACAGCTGCACCCGCCCGGCCAGCGTCGGGGCATACCGCGCGTCGGCGGCCATCCGGTCGAACGCCGACAGCTCGCCGTAGGCCAGCACGCCGAGCAGGTCGATCACCGCTTCGGAGTCGGGAGCGGGTGGCGCCGCCTCCGGCGACGGCGCCGGCTGTTGCTCCAACGTTCCGCCTCCCTGCGTCACAGCCGGTGGGGTCGAGCCCCAGGCGGCCGACTGCACCGAGCCTAATCAGCGGGACACCGACTGTCGCGGCCGGATCCGGCCGGACGGCCGCCACAACGTCACCTCCAGGAGTGGCGCGGGCGGCGTCTGCGCAGGCCGACAGGGATCCCGGTGG
>DASSTH010000075.1:0-13019 GCA_035708025.1 Nakamurella sp.
ACCTTGGCGCGCGCCGTGCGCAACACCACCGCATCGGTGCGGGGCAACAGATCCGACGACTCCGTCACCGGATCCCCCAGCAGCGTGGGGGGCAGCGCGGCCCGCAGCCGGGCCATCATGGCGCCGATCTGCGCCAGGTCATCCACCCGCACCGACAACTGGTCGGTGACGTGCAATCCGTGCGCCCGCGCCAGGTCGTCCAGCGCGTCCAACAGGGTCCGCCCGGAGGCCTTGAGAGTGGCCGCCAGGTCGCAGGCCAGCATGGCCGCGGAGATGCCGTCCTTGTCCCGCACCGCATCCGGGTCGACGCAGTGCCCCAGCGCCTCCTCGTAGCCGTACACCAGCCCGGTGCCGGCCCCGTCGCCCGCCCGCACGATCCACTTGAAGCCGGTCAGCGTCTCGTCGTACCGCGCGCCGTGCGCGGCGGCGATCGAGCGCAGCAGCGAGGACGACACGATCGTGGTGGCCACCAACGGATCCGGATGCGCCGCCCGGTCCAGGGTGGCCAGGATGTGCTCGCCGAGCAGCACCCCGGTCTCGTCACCGCGCAGCATCCGCCAGCTCCCGTCGGGCAGCGGGATGCCCAGCGCGCACCGGTCGGCGTCCGGGTCGTTGGCGATGGCGATGTCCGCGCCGATCCGGCGCGCCAGATCCAGCAGCAGGTCCGTCGCGCCCGGCTCCTCCGGGTTGGGGAACGCGACGGTGGAGAAGTCGGGGTCCGGCGCGGCCTGCTCCGTCACCACCTGCACGTCGGTGAAACCGGCCTGCGCCAACGCCTTCACCAGGATCTCGCCGCCCACCCCGTGCATCGGGGTGGCGGCGATCCGCAGCCCGCGCGCGGTCCCGCGGGGCAGCGAGGCGACGCGGTCCAGGTACTCCTGCACCACATCGTCCGGCCAGTTCACCGGAGTGCCGGTCACATCGATCGACACCGCGGCCGGGGCGGCAGCGATGGCCGCCTCGATCTGCGCGTCCACCGGAGCGACGATCTGCGCCCCGCCGGTCAGGTACACCTTCAGGCCGTTGTCCTGCGGCGGGTTGTGCGATGCCGTCACCTGCAGCGCCGCCGCGGCGTTCAGCCGCTGGACGGCGAACGCGGTGATCGGGGTGGGCAGCGGCCCGGGGGCCAGCATCGCGTGGAAGCCCGCGGAGGCAAGCACTCTGGCGGCGTCGGCGGCGAACTCGGCCGATCGGTGACGGGCATCGTGGCCGATCACCACCACCCGGCCGGGGCCGCCGTTGGCCCGCAGGTACGCGGCGATCCCGGCGGCCGCCCGGCGCACCACGGCCAGGTTCATCCCGGCCGGCCCGGCCCGCAGGGGGCCGCGCAAGCCGGCGGTGCCGAAGGTCAGCGGCGCTCCCATCCGGTCGGCCAGCTCGCCCACCGCGGACGGGTCGGCGCCCATCGCCCGGGCCAGCACCTGCTGCAGTTCGGCCCGGTCGGCCGGTGACGGGTCGTCGGCGATCCAGCGCATCGCGGCCTGCCGGGCCGCCGACGTCAGCCCGGTCGTCATGCCGTCACCCCCCGCGTTGCGTCCTGCAGATCGCGTGTAGGTACGCGCACTCTGCAGGACGCAACGGTTGCCACCTCGCTCATGCCCGCGCCACCAGGTCGGCCAGCAACACGCCCATCCGGTCGGCCGCGGCCTTTCCGGCCGCCAGCACCTCGGCGTGGTCCAGCGGCTCGCCGGTCATGCCGGCCGCCAGGTTGGTCACCATCGAGAGCCCGAACACCTCCGCGCCGGCGGCCCGGGCCGCGATCGCCTCCAGCACCGTGGACATGCCCACCAGATCCGCGCCCAAGGTGCGCAGCATGCGGATCTCCGCCGGCGTCTCGTAGTGCGGGCCGGGCAGCTGGGCGTACACGCCCTCGGTTAGCGACGGGTCGATCTCCCGGGCCAAGGCGCGCAGCCGGGGGGAGTACAGGTCGGTCAGGTCCACGAAGGTGGCGCCGACGATCGGCGAGGTCGCGGTCAGGTTCAAGTGATCGCTGATCAGCACCGGCTGGCCGGGCGCCATGCCCTGCCGCAAGCCGCCGGCCGCGTTGGTCAGGATCACCAGCTGCGCTCCGGCGGCGACCGCGGTCCGCACCCCGTGCACCACCGATGCCACGCCGCGGCCTTCGTAGAAGTGCGTGCGGCCCAGCATCACCAGCACCCGCTTGCCGCCCACTGGCACGGACAGCGCGGTCCCGGAATGTCCCGCCACCGAGGGAGCGGCGAACCCGGGCAGGTCCGCCATCCGAAGCTCCGCCGCGGGCTCGCCCAGTCGGGCCGCCGCGGGCGCCCAGCCCGAGCCCATCACGATGGCGACGTCGTGATGGCCCACGCCGGTGCTGGCGGCGATCGCCGATGCGGCCTGCTCGGCCAGGGCTCGGGTGTCGCCGGAGTCCCCGGGCGGAACTGGGACGGCGGGCTGGTTCGACATGAGGTGAGCCTAAAGCCCCGGACCGGCCGGTCGGGACGATGCCTCGGCCCGGATTGCACGGATCGTGCAAGGCGGCGCCCGGCGTCGCCGGCCCGACAACACCGGCTGGTCGGGTGCCGCACCGCCGCCGGGGATGCCGACGTTCACCCACCCGGGAATACGGTTGGTGCCGGCAGTGTTGTCGGCAACAAGGTTGACGTGTCAACAAAACGCCGGCGCACCGCCGGGGACATCGCAGGGAGCGGACATGCAGTTCGGCATCTTCTCGGTCGGTGACGTCACACCCGACCCGACGACGGGTCGCACGCCCACCGAGCACGAGCGCATCAAGGCGATGGTGGCCATTGCCCAGAAGGCCGAGGAGGTCGGGCTGGACGTGTTCGCCACCGGCGAGCACCACAATCCGCCGTTCGTGCCGTCGAGCCCGACCACCATGCTGGGCTACATCGCGGCGCGCACCCAGCGGCTCATCCTGTCCACCTCCACCACGCTGATCACCACCGACGACCCGGTCAAGATTGCCGAGGACTTCGCGATGTTGCAGCACCTGGCCGACGGTCGGGTGGACCTGATGCTGGGCCGCGGCAACACCGGGCCGGTGTATCCCTGGTTCGGCAAGGACATCCGTGACGCGATACCGCTGACGGTGGAGAACTATCAGCTGCTGCACCGGTTGTGGACCGAGGACGTGGTGGACTGGGAGGGCAAGTTCCGCACTCCGCTGCACTCGTTCACCTCGACACCCCGCCCGCTGGACGGCGTGCCGCCGTTCGTCTGGCACGGGGCCATTCGCACTCCGGAGATCGCCGAGATCGCCGCCTTCTATGGCGACGGGTTCTTCGCCAACCACATCTTCTGGCCGGCGGTGCACACCCAGCGCATGGTGGAGTTGTATCGCCGCCGGTTCGAGCACTATGGGCACGGGTCGGCCGACCAGGCCATCGTCGGGCTGGGCGGGCAGGTGTTCATGCGGCGCAACTCGCAAGACGCGGTCCGCGAGTTCCGGCCCTACTTCGACGTGGCGCCGGTGTACGGGCACGGTCCGAGCCTGGAGGACTTCACCGCACAGACCCCGCTGACCGTGGGCAGCCCACAGCAGGTCATCGAGCGGACCCTGGGCTTCCGGCAGTATGTAGGCGACTACCAGCGCCAGCTGTTCCTGGTGGACCACGCCGGACTGCCGCTGAAGACGGTGCTGGAGCAACTGGACATGCTCGGCGAGGAGGTCGTCCCGGTGCTGCGCAAGGAGTTCGCCGTCGGCCGGCCGGCGCACGTGCCCGACGCGCCGACCTTCGAGTCGCGCCGGGCGGCGCTGCGGGCCGGATCGGCGGTGTCCGGCACCCCCGGTGACGCCGCCGCGCCGCAGGCGGTCACCGCAGGCGAGGGGCGCTGACCGTGGCCGACCGCGCCGTCGCCGTGCTGACCGCCGGCATGCGGCAGCCGTCGTCGACCGCGCTGCTGGCCGAGCGGCTGGCCGATGCCACGGTGCGCGAGCTGACCGCCCGCGGGAAGTCCGCGGACCTGGTGACGGTGGAGCTGCGCCCGCACGCGAAGGCGCTGGCGGACGCGATCGTCACCGGATTCCCGTCACCGGCGCTGGCGGAGGTGATCGAGGCGGTGAGTGGCGCCGACGGGCTGATCGCCGTCACGCCGACGTTCGCCGCCTCCTACGCCGGGCTGTTCAAGTCGTTCTTCGACGTGCTGGACCGGGACGCGCTGGCCGGGATGCCGGTATTGCTGGCGGCCACCGGAGGCAGCGCCCGGCACTCCCTGGTTATCGAGTACGCCATGCGCCCGCTGCTGAGCTACTTCCGGTCGGTGATCGTCCCGACCGGGGTGTTCGCGGCCACCGAGGACTTCGGTGACGGGCCCGGCGTGGCCCGGCTGGCGGCCCGGATCGACCGCGCAGCAACCGAACTGGCCGAGTTGGTGGCGACCGGAACGCGCCGGTCCGCTGCCGACCCGTTTGCCGAACCGCCGAGCTTCGCCGACCTGTTGGGTGACGGGGGGTCCCAGGCGTAGCTCCCGGTTTGTCCGCGCGGACGAATGATCAAGCGAGACGATCCGAACCCACATACTGGCTACAGCTCATCCGCGCGAACCCCGGCATGGGGTCCGCGCCCGACGGGTCGGCTGACGTAGGTCACTAGGCTGCATCACCGACCACCGGAGGACAGATGCCGCCCACAGCCGACGATCGCCCGCCACATCCCGGCAGCGGGCCGCCGAACCACACCGGCGGATCCGGACCGGACCGCACCGGTTCGCAACCACCCGAGCGGGCCGGCGTCGCGACGGAGCCGGGCCGTGACGACATCCGGCGCTGGCAGAGATATTTGGCCGACGAGCGCGCCGAGGCAGCGGTGTACCGGGACCTGGCGGGCCGGCGCAGCGGCGAGGAGCGGGAGATCCTGCTGGCACTGGCCGAGGCCGAAGGCCGGCACGCCGCGCACTGGCGGCAGTTGCTCGGCGACCGGGTCGCGACGACCTCCCGCGGTGGTCTTCGCACCCGGGTGCTGGCATTCCTGGCCAGGCACTTCGGCTCGGTGTTCGTGCTGGCGCTGGCCCAGCGGGCCGAGGGCCGCTCGCCGTATGCCACCGACGTGCATGCCACCGACACCATGGCCGCCGACGAGCGGATCCACGGCGAGGTGGTGCGCGGGCTGGCAGCGCGTGGCCGGAACCGGCTGTCCGGCAGCTTCCGGGCCGCGGTGTTCGGCGCCAATGACGGGCTGGTGTCCAACCTGGCGCTGGTGCTGGGCATCGGCGCCGCCGGCGCGTCCGCCCGGGTGGTGATGATCACCGGGCTGGCCGGGCTGCTGGCCGGTGCGCTGTCCATGGGCGCGGGGGAGTACGTCTCGGTGCGTTCGCAGCGGGAACTGCTGGAGGCCTCCACCCCCGACCCGCACGCCGGCGCGGTGCTGCCGCATCTGGACGTGAACGCCAACGAACTGGCGCTGGTGTACCGGGCCCGAGGGATGCCCGCCGAGCGGGCCGCCGAGCATGCCCGCGAGGTGCTGGCCGGCTACCGGGCCTGGGAGGCCGGCGGTGCCGCGGCGGCCGGCACGGCCGGGATCGCCGGCGGTGACGGAGATTCCGCCGGCCCGGACACCGGATCGGCCGGCCCGGACACCGGACCAGCCGGCGAGGACGCCCACGAGGCGATCGGCACCGGATGGCGCGCCGCGGTGTCCAGCTTCTGCTTCTTCGCCTCCGGGGCGGTGGTCCCGGTGCTGCCCTATCTGTTCGGCGCGTCCGGCTTCACCGCGCAGGTGATCGCCGCCGGGCTGGTCGGGCTGGCCCTGGTGATGACCGGCGCCGTGGTCGGGTTGCTGTCCGGCGGACCGCCGTTGCGCCGCGCCGGGCGCCAGCTGCTGATCGGATACGGAGCGGCGGCCGCCACCTACGGGCTCGGGCTGCTGTTCGGCGCCTGACCGCGGCGGCGCTCGACCCGGCGGGCCCGGTCGTCCGATCAGCCCAGCCGGGCGATGGCCAGCACCCCGAAGAAGCCGGCCGCGGCGGCCGCGGCGAAGATCAGGAACGCCGTGGCCAGCAGCGGCGCCAACCGGCGCGGTGGCGCCGTGGCGGGCAGTGCCGCCAGCCGGCGGGCGTCCTGGTCGGCCCAGGGTGGCGGCGGCAGGTTTCCGGGCCGGACGGTCCGCTGGTCGCGGGGCCCGGAGCGCTGGTCAGTGAGCCGGACGGATGGCTCGTCGCCGGGCCGGGGACCCTGGTCGCCGGGGCGGGCGGCCGCGGGGCCGTCGGTCCGGGACGGCGCCGGGCCGCCGGGCCGCGTCGCCCCCGAGTCACCCCGCCGGTCCGCCGGAATCCCGGCCCGTTGCGGCGTCACCGGCCCCGGCGGAAACCGCACCGGGGCGGCCGCCGGTGCTGCCGATGCCACCGCGACCAGGGCGATCAGTGCCTCGTCCACCGGCATGCGCCGGGACGGGTCCTTCACCAGCAGGGCGTCGATGATCCTGGACAATCGCCCGGACCGCGGGTGTGGCGGCACCGGATCGGTGACCACAGCGGTCAGGGTGGCGATCGGCTCCCCCCGGTCGTACGGCGGCCTGCCTTCGACGCAGGCGTACAGCAGCGCGCCCAGTCCCCAGGCGTCCGCGGCGGGGGTGGCCGGGCTCCCGGCCGCCACCTCCGGCGAGATGTACGCCGGCGACCCGAGCAGCAAGCCGGTCGCGGTCAGGGTGTGCTCGTCCACGCTCCGCGCGATGCCGAAGTCGGTGAGCTTGATCCGCCCGTCGTCACCGATCAGCACGTTCCCGGGCTTGACGTCCCGGTGGGTGATGCCGGCGGCGTGCGCGGCCATCAGCCCGGCCGCGACCGCCTGCCCGATCGCCGCCGTCCGCCCGACATCCAGCGGCCCCTCCTGGGCCAGCACCTGGGCGAGGGACCGGGCGGCCAGCAACTCCATGACGATCACCGGCCCGGACGGCGGCGTGAGGATGTCGTACAGCGTCACCACGTGCGGGTGCGACAGCGCAGCGATGGCGCGGGCCTCGCGCAGCGTGCGGTCGGCCAACTGCTCCACCTCGGCGGCCGGCATCCCGGGCGGGAAGTCGACCTGCTTGATCGCCACCCGCCGGCGCAACACCTCGTCGTAGGCGTCCCACACCGAGCCCATCGCCCCGTGCCCGATCTCCCGGTCCAGCCGGTACCGGCCGGCCAGCATGCGGGGGGCGGTCATGGGCGCATTGTCGCAGGTCGGCTCGTGCGGTCGCGGTTCCCCCACAGCAGGGCACCGGCGAGCGGCCCCGCCGAGGGGCGCGACCGGGTGGCGTTACGTCGGGGCGCCGCCGGGCCTGTACTCGCTGAGCGGATCGACCCGGCGCAGCATCCGCCGGACCCGCAGGTACTCCGACAGGTGCTCCCGGTGCTGGTCGCAGGCGGCCCACACCTTCTCCCGGTCCGGGGTGTGGATGCGCGGGTTGTTCCACACCACGGCCCAGGCCGCCGCCTGGCCGCAGCCGCGCGCCGAACAGATCACGCCGTCCGGCCCCGGATGCTCCGTCACCGGTCGACGTCCGCGGGCTCCGGCTGCTGCCGGGTGGAGATCGACAACCGGTTCCACACGTTGATGGTCGCGATCGCGACGACCAGCGCCGCCGTCTCGGCCTCGTCGAAGCAGTCCCGCACGCCGGCCCACACGTCGTCGGGCACGCCGTCCTGCGAGATCAGCGTGACGGCCTCGGCCAGTGCCAGGGCGGCCCGCTCGCGGTCCGAGTACAGGCCGTCCACCTCGCGCCAGGCGGACAGTACGTCCAGCCGCTGCTGCGATTCGCCGGCCTTCCGGGCGTCCCGATGGTGCATGTTCAGGCAGAAGGCACAGCCGTTGATCTGCGAGGCCCTGATCTTGATCAACTCCACCAGTCCCGGCTCCAGCGGTCCGGCGTGTACCGCCCGTTCCAGGCCTGCGACCGCGCGGTATCCCTCCGGGAACGCCTGCTTGACGGACATCCGCTGCTGGCCCATCCGGCCCGCCCTTCCGCTCCGCCGGGCCGTGCGGGGGTGGGCCGCCCGGGCGCGTTGGTTTTTCTACGACCCCTTTCGGTTCTACTGCTCGCGCGGTTACTCGGCAAGGCGGGTCGGGTGGGTGCTCGGGACGCCGCGGTCGACCGATCGTCCGGCCGCGCGTGCTGCTAGCCTGCGAAATAGAGGTGATCGCATGAAACCGGGGTCGACGCAAGCGTCTGTGGTCGCGGGCATCACCGCGGGCCAGGTGATGACCTCCCCGGTGGTCACCGTGGCCCCCACTGCCTCGGTGAGCCAGGTCGCGGAGATCCTCACCTCCCGCAGGATCAGTGCGGTCCCGGTGGTCGATCCCGCCGGTGCGGTGCTGGGTCTGGTCAGCGAGCGGGACCTGTTGGCGCGCAGCGGTCGCACCGCCGGTGACGTGATGACCACGGCCGTGATCAGCGTCACCACCGACACGGACATCGAGCAGGTCCGCCGGCTGTTGGTGGACGCGCCGATCCGGCGGGTGCCGGTGATGTCCGCCGGCCGGCTGGTCGGCATCATCAGCCGTCACGACCTGGTGGGCCGTATGGTCGAATGGGCGTGCGGGGTGTGCGGGGAAACCGTCCGGGGCGTGCACCCGCCACTGGTGTGCCCGAAGTGTGGCGGCAGCGGGGACCGGTTCGCCCTGCAGGAGCAACCGCCCGGACCGTGACGAGAGCGCCCGCCGGCAGCACAGGCCGCGGGCGGTAAAGGGGTTTGCCGGATGGCCGGACGAACGCAGACGAGCCGCAGCAGGCGGCCCGCGAAGCAGCAGGACGATGGCGGCGCGACTGCACCCGCGGACGTGCCGGCGGAGACCTCGATCGACTACTACCGGCAGATGACGCTGATCCGCGAGTTCGAGTTGCGGGCCGGCGAGATGTACACCCGCGCCAAGATCGGCGGCTACTGCCACCTGAACCTCGGCGAGGAGGCCACCGTCGTCGGCCTGATGGCCGCCCTGCGGCCCACCGACTACCTGTTCACCAACTACCGGGAGCACGGCTACGCCCTGGCGCGCGGCATGGACACCGGCCGGGTGATGGCCGAACTGTTCGGTCGGGTGGACGGCGTCTCGGCGGGCCGCGGCGGCTCCATGCACCTGTTCGACGCCGAACGGCGAATGCTGGGCGGATACGGGATCGTCGGCGGCCAGCTCCCGCCGGCCACCGGCGCCGCGCTGGCGCTGACCTTCCGCGGCGGGCCGGGTCCGGACGCCGAGGCCGTGATGTGCCAGATGGGCGACGGGACCACCAACATCGGCGCCTTCCACGAGTCGCTGAACCTGGCCGCCATCTGGCAGCTGCCGATCGTGTACGTCATCGTCAACAACGGGCTCGGCATGGCCACCACGGTGGAGCACGCCTCCGGAGAACCCGATCTGTACAAGCGCGGCTGCTCCTACCGGATCCCCGGAGAACGGGTGGACGGCAACGACGTGACCGCCGTCCGGCAGGCCGCCGAGGCGATGCTGCAGCGCGCGCGCACCGAGCGCCGGCCGGGACTGCTGGAGGCCATGTCTCACCGGCTGCGCGGCCACTCGGTGGTTGACCCGGCCCGCTACCGCAGCCGGGAGGAGACCGACCGGCTGCGCACGCTGGACCCGCTGCCCGCCTTCCGCGCGCAGCTGGTGGAGGCCGGTGTGCTGGACGACGACACGGCTGCCCACATCGAGGCGGAGGCGGCCGAGAAGGTCGCCGCCGCAGTGGCCTTCGCCGACGCCAGCCCGGAACCGGCGCCGGACGAGCTGTTCCGGTTCGCGTACGCCACCGACGTGCCCAACGCTCCGCGGATGATGCCCGGGGATCCCGTGCTGCCGGCCGGCTGGGAAGCGGCGGTGTGAGCACGATGGGCCAGCGGAACGGCGGTGACGGGAATGCCTGAGATCACCTATCGGCAGGCGCTGCACGACGCGCTGCGCGCGGAGATGATGCGCGATGAGAACGTCGTCCTGCTGGGCGAGGAGATCGGGCTCTTCGAAGGGTCCTACAAGATCACCGCGGGGCTGTTGGAGGAGTTCGGCCCCGAGCGGGTGCGCGACACGCCGATCTCGGAAGAGGGTTTCGTGGGCGCCGCCATCGGCGCCGCCATGCTCGGCATGCGGCCGGTGGTCGAGATCATGACCATCAACTTCTCCCTGCTGGCCATCGATCAGATCGTCAATCACGCGGCGAAGATCTACGGGATGTTCGGTGGCCAGACGCCGGTGCCGATGGTCATCCGCACCCCCGGTGGCGGCGGCCAGCAGTTGGCCGCGACGCACTCGCAGAACCTGGAGGTCTGGTACGCCCACATCCCCGGCCTGAAGGTGGTCGCGCCGTCGACACCGGCGGACGCCAAGGCGATGCTGACCGCGGCCATCCGGGACGACGATCCGGTGATCCTGTTGGAGAACCTGTCGCTGTACAACACCAAGGGCGAGGTGCCGGAAGGCGAGCAGGTCGCCACCATCGGCAAGGCGGCGGTGACGGTGCCGGGCACCGACCTCACCGTGGTGGGCTATTCCCGCTCGGCGGTGATCGCCCGGGATGTCGCCCGCCGGTTCGCCGACCAGGGCGTGTCCATCGAGGTGGTCGACCTGGCCAGCCTGCGGCCGCTGGACCGGCAGACCATCTGCGCCTCGGTCCGCAAGACCGGCCGGGCGGTGATCCTGGAGGACGACTGGCTCAGTTACGGGGTGGGCGCCGAGATCGCCGCCACCATCGCCGAGGGCGCCTTCGACTACCTGGACGCACCCGTGCGCCGGGTGGCCGCCGCGGAAGTGCCGCTGCCCTACGCCAAATCGCTGGAACGGATCGCCTTGCCGGACGCCGACGCGTTGATCAAGGTGATCAACGAGCAGTTGGACGCGACCCGGTTCGCACGATAGGGAGGCTGGCACATGCCTGACGTGTTCATGCCGCGGCTGTCCGACACCATGACCGAGGGTGCGATCGCCCAGTGGCTCAAGGCCGAGGGTGATCGGATCGAGCGTGGGGATGTGCTCGCCGAGATCGAGACCGACAAGGCCGTGATGGACCTGGAGGCCTACGAGGCCGGGGTGCTGCAGAAGATCCTGGTGCAGCCCGGCGAGACGGTGCCGATCGGGGCGCCGATCGCGGTGATCGGTGACGGGTCCGGCGATGGTGCACCGTCGGCTGCGGACGCAGCGGGCGGGTCGGGCGCCACTGCCGGTGACGGCGCCGGTCCCGCGCCGGAGGACTCCGCGGCACCCGGCGCGGCCACGCCGGCCGCCCCCGACGCCGAAGACTCCGCGGCGCCCAGCGCGGCCACGCCGGCTGCTCCCGCCCCGGCGGCGCCGTCGCCGCAGACCGGCCAGCCCGGTGCCCAGGGCGCGCAGGCGCCGGCCCCGGAACACGTGGGCGCGGCCACCGAGGCCGGACCGTCGCCGGCGAGCGCGTCATCGGACGGCGGGCCGCTCAAGGCATCGCCGGTGGTCCGGGCGCTGGCGCGCACGCACGGCATCGACCTGTCCACGGTCGCCGGCACCGGGCCCGGCGGGCGGATCATCCGGGCGGACGTGGAGGAACTGCTGGCCCGCCCGGGCGGTGCCGGCGGCCCCGCGGAGGCGTCAGGGGGAGCCCCGTCACCGCAGGCACCGTCTCAGCAGGCCCCGTCACCGCAGCCCGCCGCATCCGCCGGGCAGCCCGCCGCACCGACCGCACCGGTCGGCACCGCCGGAGCGGACGACGAGCGCATCCCGCTGACCACCATCCGCAAGGTCACCGCCCGCCGGCTATCCGAGGCGGCGATGGTCCCGGTGTTCCAGCTGACCACCATCCTGGACGCCACCCGGCTGGTGGAACTGCGCGCCGACATCAACTCTCGACTGGCGGCCAGCGGGATCAAGGTCAGCGTGACGGACCTGCTGGTGCGCGGCTGCGCGGTGGCATTGCGGTCGCACCCGGAGGTGAACGCCTCGTTCGGCGGTGACGCGATCATCCGTCACCGCCGGGTCAACGTGGGCATCGCCGTCGCGCTGGAGGACGGCCTCATCGTGCCGGTGGTCAAGGACGCGGACCGCAAGTCGGTCAGCGAGATCGGCAGCGAGGCCAAGGAACTGGCGACCAGGGCGCGGGCCGGCAAGCTGACCCCGGACGAGTTCAGCGGCGGCACGTTCACCATCAGCAACCTGGGGATGTACGGCATCGACACCTTCATCGCGGTGCTCAACCCGCCGGAGGCGGCTATCCTGGCGGTCGGCGCCACCGCCGATGAGCCCGTGGTGATCGATGGCGAGGTCCAGGTGCGCAAGCGCATGCGGCTGACCCTGACGGTCGATCACCGGGTGCTGGACGGCGCGACCGCCGCGGCGTTCCTGCGGGACCTGACCGATCTGCTGGCCGAGCCGCTGCGCATCCTGGTATGACGGCGTCCGGCGCGGATCCGCTGTCGGACCTGCCGCCCGCCACCGCGTCGTGGCGGCTTGACCGGGCCTGGCCGGCCTTCCTGATCGCGGGTGCCGCCTGCGTCGTCGCCGGCGGCTTGCTGGCGGCGGCCACCGCCTACCTGACGACGCAGAAGACCGCCTGGGCGACGGCCTACCTGGTGCTGGTCGGGGGAGTCGCGCAGGTCGCACTGGGCGCGGCGGTGGGCTGGCTGCGACCGGACGCCGACCGGCGGGCGGTGTGGATCGCCTTCGCCGCGTGGAACCTGGGCAACGCCGGGGTGCTGTCCGGGCAGTTGGCGGCCGTGGTCCCGGTGACCGACATCGGCAGCGCGCTGCTCGTCGTGTCGCTGGCGGCGATCCTGGTCGTGACGGGGCGCCGGCCGGCTCAGCGCGGCGCGGCCGCCTACCGGCCGTCCGGGGAGCACCGCGCGGTGCGACATCCCGCGCCGCTGTGGGCGTTCCGGGTGCTGATCGTCATCCTGGTGGCCGGCATCGTGGTCGGAACCGCGCTGGCCCACCTCGGCGCCTGACCCGCTCGGCTCCCGGGTCCCGACCGGCCCGCCTGACCCGCCCAGGCCCGGTCCCGCATGGCCCCCGGTCCCGCATGGATCAAACTTCGTGGGCATGGACGAAGTCGGTCCCTCCAGTCGCACCAGTCACAGATCCCCGTACTTGATCCATGCCTGCCGAGTTG
>DASSTH010000076.1:0-5759 GCA_035708025.1 Nakamurella sp.
TCGGAGTCGGTGGTCGCCGTCCCGACCGTGGTGTCCCCAGCCGTGGCTGTGGTGGCCAGCAGGGTCATCGTCCCGGTTCCGGTGGAGGCCGGTGGGACGGTGGCCGTGACGACCACGTCTTCCAGCGGGTCGCCGCCAGCGGTCACGGTGCCGGAGATGGAGCCGAGCGGACCGGGCACGATGGAGTACTCGGTGCAGCCGTAGGTGATCGAGTTGATGGGTCCGGCGAAGCTCACCTGACCAGCGCCAAGGGTGCCGAGGGAAAAGCCGACCTGCGTCACGAACGCGTTCGGCCAGCGGTTGACGTAGGCGCTCAGTGGCGCGTTGGACACATCGGATCCGCCGCCGGCAACGGCGCCGACGCCCCAATCCTTGCCCCCGGTGGCCCACCAGTTATCGCCGTATCCGGAACCGGCGACGTTCGGCTCGTTGACCAGCATCCCGGCCAGGGGGTGGTCAGCATCACCGTTGTCCACCCACAGGTTCATGCCGGGCATGGTCGTGCCGTCGACCGGGGTGTACCCGAGCGCCGGCGCGCCGATATCGCGAAGCGGGATGTGCAGGCCGGTGACGTACCCGGCGATCTTGCGGTTACTGCCGTCCGTGCCGGTGGTCCAGATCATCAGGCCGCCGTCGGCCAGGAACGCGTAGTGGCCCTCCGGCTTGGACTCAGCGAAGTTGAGGTCGGCGGGCGTCAGCGTGCCAGTGGCGAGCGGGGTGTCGCAGCCCGCCACCGTCAGGGTCTCGACAGTGGTGCTGTGCGAGACCGGTGCCGCCAGTGTGTTGATCGTGGTGCCGTCCGCCGCCACCTGGACCAGCGTGGCGGTGGCCCCCACCGTCGCCTGGGTGCCGCCGTTGAAGCCGGTGGCGAAGGACACCGTCAGATCCATGGTGTAGCTGCCGGGGGGCAGATCGAAGCCGGAGTTCGCCTTGAGATGCGTGGTCAGCACGGTGGAGTCATCCACACTCGGGGTCAGCTGGGCGATGACCCAATCGCCGTCCGTGCCGACCGCGCTGTCCCAGTACCGCAGGGTGATGTCGTCGGCGGTGACGCCGTCCGGCACGTTCAGCTGGAGGTTGTACCTGGCACCCGGGATGGTCGCAGTGGAGTTGTTGTGGGCCACGCCGTGGAACTCCACCGGCTGGCCGTTGGCGACGACGCTGGCCGGCGGAGTGAAGTCGATGGAGACCTGGTTCGGCTCTCCGACGACGATGGTGTTGTTCGATGCGGTGACGTGGAACGTGCTTTCTGCGGCATCGTCCTGGACAACCGGGAGGCTCGGGCCAGCCACCGTCCCGGAGTTGCCCGTCACCGTCGCGGTCAGCGCGCTATCGGCGTTGTAGGTGCGGAAGTACAGCGCGGACGTCACCGGGCCGGCCGGGCTGGGATCCTGGGCCGCGCCCAGATCGAACGTGTTGTCCTTCACCTCGCCCGTGATCGAACCGTTCGGCTCGGCGGTCGAGTACCCGGCCTTCAGCAGCACGCCGTAGCCGGCGTAGTTGTGGAACGTGTTGCCGTTGATGACCAGATCGGCGACGGTCTTGTCGGTGTGAGCCATGACCAGCACGCCCTGAGCGGCGTAGGTGGTGTCGGAACCCCACGGCAGCCCGTTCAACTGGGTGAACTCGTTGTTGATCACGGAGACTGCGCCGGCATTTTCGATCAGGATTCCCTGGGTCACGCCGCTGATCACGTTGTGCTCGATCGTGGTCCTGGTGCCGGGAACCGTGTGTACCAGGACTCCGCGGGTGTCGTGCTGGGAGGCGGTGTCCGTGTTCGTGATCTTGTTGTCTGTGAAGGTGATCGTGTCGCTGGTGTTCTTGTCGTCGATCACCACTGTCGGCCAGGGCTGGCCGACCACCCCGGATACGCCGGTGAAGGTGAATCCGCTGATGGTGACGTCGCCAGAGCTGGTCAACGTGGTCACGTGAAGCACCCCGGCATTTCCGGACTGCTCAGAGATCCCGTCGATCGTGGTGTTCTCCGCACCGGCGCCCACCAGGTTGATGGGCTTGGCGACGGTCACGTGCTGTTGGTAGTTGCCCGCCGCGACGGACACGGTGTCGCCCGGAAGCGCCGCGTCGATGGCGTGGTCGATGGTGGCGCACGGGCTGGCCGAGGCGCCGCAGTCGTTATTCTCGTCGGTGGCTCCGGCGGCGTCGTCGACGTACCGGGTGGCGTGCGTTGCGTCGCCCGAGTCGTTGTTGCAATCAGCGTCAGTGCACCACGGTGTGTATGTCACCGCTCCGGCGCTGGCCTGGATGGACGACGGAGACGGGCCACCCGGGCCGCCCCACCAGTTGCCGGACACGTCGAGCGGCGCGGGGTCAACCGCGCCGTCGGTCAGCACCAGGTCGGTGTCGTTGCCCAGCAACTGGTTTCCGCTGATGGTCAGGTCCGAGTTCGGGCCGTAGTTCGGAATCGCGTCGACCTTGATGCCGCGGACAGCATTGTCGATCGTGTTGCCGGTAATGGCGGCGTCCACCACGGAACCGCCGAGGTAGATCGCCGTGCCGTTGCGTGAGCCGGTGCTGGTGTTGCCCGTGACCGTGACGTGGCTGACGCCGGCAAGCGCGATCAGCGTCGATCCGCTGGTGCTGGTGTTCCCCGTGATGGTGACGTCGTGCTGGCTGTTGTCCGCGTCGGTGGCGTCGCCGGAGTAGTTGATGTCCGCGTAATCACCGGTTGGTGCCGTCCCGCCGGATTCCAGGGCGAAGGAGTTGTTGGTGACGGTCCAGTTGGAACCCGGGCCGGACTGGTTGATCAGCCCGTCGGTCGTGTACGCACCGATAAGTACCTTGTTCCCGTCGAAGGTGGCGTTGCTGCTGTCGAGCGCGACCGCGAACTGGCCGGCGTGCAGGATGTTGTCGCTGATCGCGTGATTGCTGCTATGCGACTTCATCCAGATCGCAGTACCGGTCTGGCTGGTCTTGATCTCGAATCCAGAGACGTTCACGCCGTTGGCGGTAATCGTGATGCCGCGGGCGCCGGCCGTGCCGGTGACGTCGATGATCGTCTCGTCCGGGCCTCCCGGTGTCCGGTCGGTCGCCGCGGTGCCCGCTTGGGCACCTTTGAGGGTCAGGGCCTTGTCGATGGTGACGCTTTCCGGGTAGCTGCCCGCATCCACCACGATCGTGTCCCCGGCAGCCGCGATATTCACCGCCCCGGAGATCGTGGAGAAGGCGCACCCGCTGGCGCAGACCTCGAATGTCGAAGCCGCCGCCGCCTGTTGCACCCCCACCACGGTCAGCAGTGCCATCACCATGCCGGCGATGGAGACGATCGACGTCAGTCGCCGACCAGATTTCACTGCATGCGCGCGTACAACAGACATGTCCCAGCCCTCCGTGTTGCTGCCCTGTTCTGCGACACCCCCCCGAGGGCGCCAGCACGAACTGCTCAAGTGCTTCGTAACTTTTACCGCACCCTTACGACAGCCGCCAAACCCTCGTCTGGGCCCGCCATCCCGCTGCGCAGTCACGCGTTGGTCCGAAAGGGGGGCGCCAGGCGAGCCGATTTTGGGCTTCCCAAGATTGCGCCGGCAGGTGCTGGGCCGCTGGGATTTCGCCGCGCGCGGCCATGACGGTGCGCCGCGCGGCAGAACCGACCGCCTGGTTACTAATCGTCACATGATTGTTACAGTCGGTAAGAACGTGCACGTCAGCATGATGTCACCGAACACTTCCGAACGTCACGTCGTTTTGCTGTGTGAAATTTTCACGGCGCACCGGTGGCGCACAATGTCGCACCGATGGCGCACATTTTTACCTGCGGGCTGGTGCATCGCCGCCGCCATACCCACTACGTCCCCGGTCCCGGGCGGACAAGGTCAGGTCCAGGACTGCGCGCCGCGGCGCCCGCCTGGCCCTCCGGGCCACGCAGGGGCTGCGGAGCGAGGGGTAAGAATCACTCGAAAAGGTGACGCGCGGACGCCCATAGCAGCGATTGCGGACCGGCGTGTCGAGGATGCGTCGCCAACCGGTTCCCTGGTGGGCGAGCGTCCGTCACCCCGCGTGCGGGCCCCCGCCGGCGTCGGCCAGCAGCTCGCTCAGGCGGTGTTCGAACCGCCGAACGGCAGCCTCGGACGCCCCGGCGAACGGCGGCAGCAACCGCAGTGGCATGACGGCGCCGTGCGAGCGGGCGATGATCTTCTCGAACGCGCCGTCCATGTGAACGGCGTCGGCCTCGTCCCCCAGGCAATCGAGCAGCAGCGCATGCACCCGGCGGAACAACAGCTCCAGCCGGGCCAGTGCGTCGCCCGAGGCGGCCATCAGCCGCCCCGGCAAATCCGTTCGCACGCCGGACAACGAGACCAGTAATCCGCATTCGGCCCCGGATCGGCGAGCGATCGCGAACGCCGGCTCGGTGAGGAAACATTGCATCGGCCAGCACGCGCCCACCAGCTCACCCACCACGGCCGGGTCGCTGCTGGTGAACTTGACAGCCGCCAGGTTGGGATGCCGGGTCGCCAGCCGGCGATACTCCTCCCCCGTCAAAACCCGCCCGCCCCGAGGCGTGTTGTAGTGCAGGAAGGAAGCCTCCGGGAACCGGCCGCAGACCGTGTCGAAGAACAGGTCGCACTCCCGGTCGGACAGCCGGCCCCAGGCCGGGAAGGAGATCTGGAACTGCCGGTAACCGGTCGCCAGACCGAACTCGATCCGCTCCAGCACGGTGCCCAGCGGCACCGCCACGACTCCCAGCATCGGTGTGACGCCCTGCCGCGCGGCCTCGTCGGCGAACACCGTGGCGATGCGCCGGAACTGCGCCTCCGTCACCGCGTGCCCTTCGCCAGCGGTGCCGAAGATGTAGAGGTGCTTGGTCATCGACGCGGCCAGCAGCGCCACGTGTGCGCGAAAGTCGTCCTCGGCGAAGGAGAACGACTCGTCCCACGGCAGGACGCAGGTGGCCAGCACCGAGGGAGGCAACCGGCGCGGACCGCGGGAAGCGCTCGGCACTGGCAACACCGTCACCGCTACTGGGTCTCGCCGACCGGGTAGCGCATCACCCCGGTCAGCGGCGAGTCCGCACCGAGGAGGCGACGGTAGGCCTCCGGGGCACGCTCGAACGGCACTTCCACGGTCTCGAACGGCTCGAGGTCGATCCGCTTCTCGGACAGCATCCGCAGGAAATGGGCCTGGTTCCGATTCTCCGTCCAGCGCACCGCGTTGATCGGCAGGTCGACGTTGTTCTCCTCATACACCGGGTCGTAACGGCCGGGCCCGTAGGCGATGGACGGCACGAAGGTGGCCTGGGCGCGAAAGAACTTGGCCCGGTCGATGGTCATGCCGAAGTCGCCCAGCGCCACCACCCGTCCGCCCGGACGCAACGCGTCGAACGCGAAGTTGATCAGCACACTCTCCGGGTCGGCGGCCGCGACGATCACCGCGTCGGCACCGAACCCGTCGGTGACGGACCGGATGCCGCGCACGCCGTCGTCGTCCGCCGCCGGAATGCCCAGCACGGCACCGAAGCGCCGGGCCAGGTCCAGCCGGTCGGTGTTGGTGTCCACCGCCACCGGGTAGACGCCCGCCGCCGCGGACAGCTGGGTCAGCAGCAACCCCAGCATGCCGGCGCCCAGCAGCACGACCGTCTCGCCGAAGGTGCAGGAGGTGCGGCGCAGCGCCTCGATGGCGATGGTCCCGAGCGTCACGTGGGCGGCGTCCCGCAACGAGACGTCCTGCGGCACGGGCGAGGTCAGGTTCCGGGGCACCACCACCCGGTCGGCGTGGTAGGCGCACTGGCTGCCGCTGCAGGCCAC
>DASSTH010000077.1:0-17342 GCA_035708025.1 Nakamurella sp.
GTGGCGAACACCGCCTTCACCAGGCCGGTGACGAACAACTCCTCGACGGTCTCCTTGAAGGCCGGCAGCAGCCCGGCATGGTGCGCCGCGATGCCCCGCTCCAGCGCCTCCCGCCACTCCCAGTAGCCCAGCACCGCCAGATCGGCCTCCGGCAGTTCGGCGGTGTGCCGGTCCACGATCTCGCGGATCTGCTCCCGCTCGGCGTCGGTGGCCAGCCGCAGCCCGGCGCGCACGCACTGCCCCACCGCCGCGTCGCAGCCGACCCGGGAGAACACGAAGGTGATGGCGGGCAGCAGCCCGGCGCCGTCCAGCCGCTCGATCACGTCCACCCGGGACGGCGGGCGCCAGCGCGGGCCGGACCGGTAGCGGCCGCCCGGACCGCGCGCCGACGCGAACCGTTCGGCGGTGGCCTCGGTGTCCCGCACGGCGCGTTCCAGTGCCGGGTCGATGCGCAGCGAACCGGCGATCCCGGCTGCCCCGTCACCGCCGTTGGTCGTCCCGCCGATGCCGGCTGCGAACAGGTCGTACAGCCGGCGCCCCACCATCATGTGCTGCCACAGCGGCACCGGACGCACCTCGTCCACCACCACCGCCGTGTGCCCGCGCACCTCCTGCAGCCAGGCCCCGAACTCCTCGGCGTTGGACACCGTGGCGGACAGCCCGATCACCTGCACGGCGGCCGGCAGGTGCAGGATGACCTCCTCCCACACGGCGCCCCGGAACCGGTCGGCCAGGTAGTGGATCTCGTCCAGCACCACCGCGGTGAGCCCGGTCAGCTCCGGCGACCCGGCGTACAGCATGTTGCGAAGCACTTCGGTGGTCATCACCACCACCCGCGCACCCGGGTTGATCGAGGTGTCGCCGGTCAGCAGCCCGACGGTGTCCCGGCCGTGCTCGGCCGACAGGTCGGCGTACTTCTGGTTGGACAGCGCCTTGATCGGCGTGGTGTAGAAGCACTTGCCGCCGGTGGCCAGCGCCCGGGCCACCGCGAACTCGCCGACCACGGTCTTGCCGGCCCCGGTGGGGGCGCACACCAGCACCCCGTCACCGTCCTCCAGCGCCTTGCAGGCCTGGACCTGGAAGTCGTCCAGCTGGAACGGGCGGGTGCCGGCGAACCGGATCAGGTGCGGGTAGGCGGCCCGTTCGGCGTGTGCCGCGTACCGCTCGGCGGGTGGGACGTCATCGGCGGCGGACACTCATCCAGCGTGTCACACCGGCCGGCGCGGCCCGGTCAGGTCGCGTCAGTGGGCTCCACGGTCGGGTTCGCTGCGGAAGCCCGCCCACCGATCAGGTCGCGTCGCCGGAGTCCGCCCAGCGGTCGGCGCGGCTGCCGCCTGCCGACGATCCCGGGGACTCCCCGGCGGTGACGGGTTCCGCGGCGGGCACCGGTTCGGGGGTGCCGACGTCGCCTGCGGCCTCGGCCGAGGTGCCCGTCACCGGCAGCGGCGATGCCACGTCGTCCGGCAGCGAGGTGAAGCTGGTGGCCTCGGCCTCCTTCGCCTTGCGCCGGTCGTGCGCCTTGGACACCTGCACCGCGACCTCGTACAGCACGATCAGCACCACGGCCAGCGCCGACATGCTGATCGGGTCGTTCCCGGGCACCACGAAGGCGGCGAACACCACCAGCCCGAAGAACGCGTAGCGGCGGGCCTTGGCCAGCTTGGCGCCCTTGACCACCCCGGCGTAGTTGAGCATCACCAGCAGCAGCGGCAGCTCCAACGACACCCCGAAGATCAGCAGCATGCCGAGCAGGAAGGAGAAGTACGCCTCCGGGGTCAGGGCGCTCACCGCGGTGTTGCCGCCGAAGCCGAGCAGCACGTCCAACGCCTTGCCGATGACGAAGTAGGCGATGACGGTGCCGCCCATGAACAGGATCCCGGCGCTGACCACGAAGCTGATGGCGAACCGGCGCTCCTTGCGGTACAGCGCCGGGGTGACGAACGCCCACAGCTGGTACAGCCAGGCCGGTGACGACAGCACGGCACCGGCCATCACGCCGGCCTGCAGCCGCACGGTCAGCTGGCTGAACGGGGTGGTGGCCAGCAGGGCGCAGGTACTGGAGTCGCTGCCGAGCACCAGCCGGTGCGACGCCGGCACCGCGCAGTACGGGTGGATCAGGATGTCGCCGAGGGACTTCAGGCCGATCGCCGGGATGCCGACGGTGTACCAGATGAAGCCGACCACCGACCCCAGGAAGATCGCCAGCACGGCGAGGAACAGCCGGTGACGGAGCTCGTAGAGGTGCTCCATCAACGACATCGTGCCGTCAGAGGACCGCGGGGCCTTGCGACGACGCAGCAACGGCACGGGCGAACTCCTAGCGGGCAACGGCCGGGGTGTGGGACCGATCCTACGCAGCCGGCCGGAGAACCGGACCCCCGTCGGCCCGGCTCAGGACTCGGACGGGTAGGCGGCCAGCGCCGCGGACGCCCGCTCGGCGACCTGCGCGGCCAGGTCCGGCCGGTCCTCGATGACGGCGGCCGAGCCCAGCGAGAGCACCAGCCGGATCATCCACTCGTCACCGGCGGCCCGCATCCGCACCCGCAGCGTCCCGGGCGGCTCGTCCAGCTCGGTGACCTCGTCCATCAGGTAGTACTCGGCGACCCACTTGGCCGACGGGGCCAGCCGCAGGGTGACCGGTTCGGCGTTGCGGTCCGGGGTGAACAGCGCGCTCGGCACGTCCTCGTCCACCCACAGCGGCGGCTGGGCCGGCACGTCCAGCACCCGGGCCTCCTCGATGCGGTCCACCCGGAACCGGCGCACCGCCTCTGCGGCGTGGCAGTACCCCTCCAGGTAGGCGTGCCCGTCGGTCACCAGCAGCCGGATCGGGTCGACCTCCCGCTCGGTGAGCTCGTCCCGGGAGGCGGTGTAGTAGCGCATCCACAGTCGGCGGCTGGCGTCCAGCGCCTCCCGCACGGTGGCCAGCTCCGGGGTCGGATCCGCGGCGGCGACCTGCACCGCGGGAACCGGGCCGCCCGCGGCCTGCTCCAGCTTGGCCAGCGCCGAGTGCACCGCCTCGGAGTCCAGCAGACCGGGCACGTCGCCCAGCGCACGCAGCGCGACGGTCAGCGCCACGGCCTCCTCCGGGCTGAGCCGCACCGGGCGTTGGATGCCGGCGTCGTAGGCGATGGAGACGGTGCCGCCCTCCTCGTCCAGCACCACGTCGATCAGGTCGTCCGGGTAGTAGCCGGGCAGCCCGCACACCATCAGCAGGTTCAGGTCGGCGGTGGTCTGCTCGGTGGACACACCGAACTCGGCCGCCAGGTCGGCGATGCTCACGCCGGGCCGGCGGGCGATGTACGGCACCATCGCCAGCATCCGGGACACCTGCGCGGTGGCGGTCTCGGTGCCGGTGCTGCGGCGCTTCTCCGTCACCGCTGTGCCTCCGGCGTCGCAGAGAAGGCGCCCTGCGTCCCCGACGAGGCGCCCTGCGTTCCCGACGGGGCGCCCTGCGTCCCCGAGCGGACCCCCGGCGCCCCAGGGGATCCCGCCCGCGCCCCCTGGGTGGCGGCCGCCGCGCGCAGCAGGCCGACCACCGCGTCCCGCAGGTCGGGCGGGTCCACCACCACGGCGTCCGGCCCCTGCGCGGCGACCCGCCGGGCGACGTCCCAGAGCGAGGGCATCGGCACCTGTACGTGGTCGAAGCCGTCCGGATCGGCGGCGACCTCCAGCACCACCCCGCCCCGGCGCACCCCGGCGCCCCGTCCGGAGCGGACCTTCAGCAGCGCGAAGCGGGTCTCGGCCGGTTCTGCGCTGGAGACCACCCGTTCCTTCAGGTCGATGTCCGCGGGCACCGTCACCGCCCCCGCCCGGCCCACCGCCTTGACCGGCCCGGTGATCCGGGACAGCCGGAAGGTGCGCGGGGCGTTGCGCACGGTGTCCTGACCGACCACGTACCAGGCGCCGTGGTAGGACACCATCCCCCACGGCTCCAGGGACCGGGTCTCCGGCGTGGTGGCGGCGGCGGTGCGGTAGTCGAACTGCACCGCCCGGCGCGCCCGGATGGCCGCGAACAGGTCGCCGAACGCCGGTTCCGAGGTGCGCACCCGGGCCTGCAGCCCGGCCACCGGGCGGTCCGGCTCGGCCCCCGACTCGGCCGCGTCGCGCAGCTTGCGCAGGGCGGCCGACCCGGCGTCACCGAGCTGCGTGGTCTCCCATAGCCGGGACGCGACGGCCAGCGCGGCCGCCTCCGCCGGGGTGAACGACATGGGCGGCAGCTGGAAGTCGCCGGGCCGGATGCGATACCCGTCACCGCCGCTCTGCGTCTCGATCGGGATGCCCATGTCCCGCAGTTCCTGCTTGTCCCGCTCGAACATCCGGGAGAACGCCTCGTCGCTGACCGCGTCCCCGTAGCCGGCCACGTTGTCCCGGATCCAGGCGGCCGTGCGGAAGTAGCGCGCGTTCACCAGGGCGATCACCAGATCGAGCAGGCGCTCCGCTTTGGACGTGGGCACGGCACACAGGGTGTCACAACGCCGGTAACGCCGTCACCGTCCCCATGTCCGCGAGGATCAACTTCCCCCGGCGAGGATCAAGTTCCACGATCTGCGCCCGATACGCCCGAACCAACGCGAAGTTGATCCGCGCAAGGCGGATTCCCCTGGCGAGGATCAACTTCGCGGATCTGCGCCCGATATGCCCGAAACAACGGGAAGTTGATCCTCGCAGGCAGAAGTTGATCCTCGCCAAGACCCGCGGCGGGTCACATGGCGGCGATGAGCCGGTCGACCCGGTCGTCCACCGCCTCGAACGGGTCCTTCAGCAGCACGGTGCGCTGCGCCTGGTCGTTGAGCTTGAGGTGCACCCAGTCCACCGTGTAGTCCCGCCCGGCGTCCTGGGCCGCGGCCACGAACGCGCCCCGCAGCCGGGCCCGGGTGGTCTGCGGCGGCTGCACCGTCGCCTTCTCGATCTCCGAGTCGGACACCACCCTGGCGGCCTGCCCGCGCGCCGCGAGCAGCGAGTACAGCCCCCGCCCGGGCCGCACGTCGTGGTAGGTCAGGTCGATCTGGGCAATGCGCGGATGGTCCAGCGGCAGCCCGTTGCGCTGCGCGTACCCCTCGATCAACTTCTTCTTGATCACCCAGTCGATCTCGGTGTCCACCGTGGACAGGTCCCCGGACTGCACCGCCGTCAGCACCCGCCCCCACAGGTCCAGCACCCGTTCGGTGACGGGGTCGCTGCCGCGCTGCTCCACGAACGCCGTCACCCGCTGGAAGTACTCCAGCTGCGCGTCCAGCGCCGAGATCTCCCCGCCGCCGGCCAGCCGCACCGGCTTGCGCCCGGTCAGGTCGTGGGAGATCTCCCGGATGGCCCGGATCGGGTTCTCGAAGGTGAAGTCCCGCAGCGGCACTCCGGCCTCGATCATCTCCAGCACCAGCGCCGCGGAGCCGACCTTCAGCATGGTGGTGGTCTCGCTCATGTTGGAGTCGCCGACGATCACGTGCAGCCGGCGGTACTTCTCGGCGTCGGCGTGCGGCTCGTCCCGGGTGTTGATGATCGGCCGGGACCGGGTGGTCGCGCTGGACACGCCCTCCCAGATGTGGTCGGCCCGCTGCGACAGGCTGTAGGTCGCCGAGCCGCGGGCCGACTGCACCACCTTGCCCGCGCCGGCGATCAGCTGCCGGGTGACCAGGAACGGGATCAGCCCGTCGGCGATCTTGGAGAACTCGCCGGCGCGGGTGATCAGGAAGTTCTCGTGGCAGCCGTAGGAGTTGCCGGCCGAGTCGGTGTTGTTCTTGAACAGGTAGATGTCCCCGCCGATGCCCTCGTCGGCCAGCCGGGCCTCGGCGTCCACCACCAGGTCCTGCAGGATCTGCTCGCCGGCCTTGTCGTGCGCGATCAGGGTGGGCAGGTCGTCGCACTCGGCGGTGGCGTACTCCGGGTGCGACCCGACGTCCAGGTACAGCCGCGACCCGTTGCGCAGGAACACGTTCGACGAGCGCCCCCAGGACACCACGCGGCGGAACAGGTAGCGGGCCACCTCGTCCGGGCTCAGTCGGCGCTGCCCGTGGAAGGTGCAGGTGATGCCGAACTCCGTCTCGAGCCCGAGGATGCGACGCCGCATGACCGCCAGACTAGGCGGCAGAACCCTTCCGAGCGCCGCCGGGAGTGTGTGACGGGGCCGCCGGGATGCCGCCGGGAGTGTGTGACGGGGCCGCCGGGGTGCCGCCGGGATCGTATGACGAGTCCGCCGGGGTGCCGCCGGGATCGTATGACGAGTCCGCCGGGGCGCCGTCGGACTAGGAAGCCGAGCCGCCGGACCGGCGCCGGGTGGCATCCACCACCTCGCCGACCAGCGCCTCGATGACGTCCTCCAGCATCAGCACCCCGCTCGGCCGCCCCGCCGGCCCGGCCACCCGGGCCATGTGCACCCGCCGGGTGCGCATCAGGTCCAGCGCCGACCGCAGCGGGGTGTCCGGCGGCACCACCGGCAGCGGCCGGATCGCCGCGGCCGGGATCGGCCGTTCCCGGTCGTCGGCCGGCACCGCCAGCGCGTCCCGCACGTGCACGTAGCCCAGGTAGCCGCCCTCCGCGTCGCGCACCGGGAACCGGGAGAACCCCGATCGGGCGCAGGCACGCTCCACGTCCGCGGCGCTGGCGTCCGGACCGATCGTCACCAACTGATCGTCCGGCACCAGCACGTCGGCCACCGTGGCGACCTCGAAGTCCAGCGCGGACCCGATCAGCTGCTCGTCCTCCGGGTCCAGCAGCCCCTCGCTGGCGGACTGCGCGACCAGCGCCGCGACCTCCTCCCGGGTGAAGGTGGACGCCACCTCCGCGCTCGGCCGCACCCCGAACAGCCGCACCACCCCGTTGGCGAAGTGGTTCAGCCCGCGCACCACCGGCCCCAGCACGGTGGCCAGCCCCCGCAGCCCTGGTGCCAGCGCCACCGCGACCCGTTCCGGGCCGGCCAGCGCGATGTTCTTGGGCACCATCTCGCCGAACGCCACGTGCGCGGAGACCACCAGCAGCAGCGCCACCACCAGCGACACCGGGTGCACCGCGGACGCCGGCAGCCCCAGATCGGCGAACACCGGCTCCAGCAGGTGCGCCACCGCCGGTTCGCCGGCCGCGCCCAGCAGCACCCCGCAGGCGGTGATGCCCAGCTGCGCGCAGGCCATCATCACCGACACGTCCTCCATGGCGGCCAGCGTGGAGCGGGCCCGCGCGCTGGTCAGCGCCAGCGGCTCGATCTGCGTGCGCCGGGCGGCCACCAGGGAGAACTCGGCGGCCACGAACAGCGCGGACAGCACCAGCAGCGCCACCACGGCCAGCAGCAGCAACCAGGTCACCGGCGCTCACCGCCGGGCAGGTCGCCGGGCTCGGCGTCCTCGTCCACGCCCAGCCGCACCGCGGACAGCTGGATCGCCGCCACCCGCCGCCCGTCCAGCCGGCGCGCGGTGAGCCGGGCGGTCAGCGCGCGGGGCAGGTCGGTGTCCGGGTCGGCGGGCACCGGCTCGTCCCCGGGCAGCGCCCCGAGGGCGGAGCCGGCGGCCAGCACGGCCGGCACCAGCACGTCGTCACCGACCTGCGGCAACCGGCCCAGCCGGGCGATCAGCAGCCCGGCGACCGTCTCGTAGTCCCCCGACTCCGGCAGCCGCAGCCCGGTCAGGTCGGCGATCTCGTCCGGCCGCAGCAGCCCGGAGACCAGCCAGCTGCCGTCCGCCTGCCGCTCCGGGCGCCGGCCGCGCGGGTCGTGCTCGTCGGCGATCTCGCCCACCAGCTCCTCGACCACGTCCTCGAAGGTGACGATGCCCGCGGTGCCGCCGTACTCGTCGGCCACCACGGCCAGTTGCAGCCCGCGGGCCCGCAGCAGCTCCAGCGTGTCGTCCAGCGGCAGCGTCCCGGGGATCACCGGCACGTCGACCATCAGCGCCCGCACCGGCACGTCGGCCCGCTGCTCCGGCGGCACCGCCACCACCCGCTTGACGTGCACCAGGCCGAGCACGTCGTCGGCGTCCCGGTCGATCACCGGGAACCGGGACCGGCCGGACTCCAGGGCGGCGGCGATCACCGTGTCGGCCGGGTCATCGGCGTGCACGAACCGCACGTCCACCCGCGGGGTGAGCACGTCGTCGGCGGTCTTGGCGGAGAACCCGATGGACTGCGCCAGCAGCCGGGCGGTGCGCTCCTCCAGGGTGCCGTGGGCGCCGGACCGGCGCACCAGCGAGTCCAGTTCCTGCGCCGACCGGGCCGAGCGCAGCTCCTCCTGCGGGGTGATGCCGATCATCCGCAGCACCCCGTTGGCGGTGCCGTTGAGCACCCAGATCAGCGGCCGGCTCAGCATGGTGGACACCCGCAGCGGCCCGATCACCGCCTTGGCGGTGGACAGCGGCTCGGCGATGGCGATGTTCTTGGGCACCAGCTCGCCGAACACCATGGACAGCGCGGTGGCCACCAGCAACGAGACGGTGACGGAGACCGAGGCGGCCGCCGCCTCGGACAGCCCGGTGGCCCGCAGCGGCCCGGCCAGCAGGGCCGCCAGCGACGGTTCCATCACGTAACCCAGCGCCAGGGTGGTGACGGTGATGCCGACCTGCGCCCCGGACAGCTGGGTGGACAGCCGGCGCAGCCCGGCCTGCAGCGCCCGGGCCCGGCCGTGCCCGGCGGCGGCCTCCCGGTCCACGGCCGCGCGGTCCACCGTGACCAGCGAGAACTCCGCGGCCACGTACACGGCGGTGAGCGCGACCAGCACCGCCCCGACGGCGAGCAGGATCCAGGCCAGCATCTACGCCCCGGCCCCGAAGCAGGTGAACGGCGCGGGCGCCTCACCGGACAGCGGCAGCGCGGCCGCCAGCGCCGCCGCCGGGCCGTCACCGGCCGCCAGCCGGTCGTGGTAGCCGGCCATCACCGCGGCGGCCGCGCGGTCGGACACCGGCGCCACCGCGGCGATCACCGTGCGCACGCCGCTGCGCAACAGCGCGGTGGCCAGGCCCAGCGGCTCCCCGTCGCCGCGCACCGCGGTGCGGCCCACGTCGCAGCTGGACAGCACCACGTGGTCCGGCAGCGCCGGGTTGGGGGCGATGTCGTAGGCGAACAGCGGGCCGTCGGCCAGCAGCACGGCGGAGAACAGCGGGTTGTCCGGCTCGTGGTGCCCGTGCGCCGCGATGTGCAGCAGCCCGCCGGCCGGGATGCCGCGCAGCACCGCATCCCCGGTGGCCCGCCCGCCGGTCAACGCGACCGACCCGGGGTAGCGGGCGGCGACCACGCCGGCCTCCTCGGCGCCGCGGTCCACCCGCGGGCCGGCCACCGCCAGCACCCCGTGCCGGTAGGCCGGGCCCCGCGCGGCCAGCCCGGCCAGCCCGGCGGACACCGAGTTGGTGGCCGACACCGGACGGCCGGCCAGTGCGGGCAGCAGCGACCAGGGCACCGCACCCAGCGGGCCGGCACCGGACACCAGCACCGGGCCGGTGCCGGGGCCCAGTACCGGCTCGATCAGGTGCCCGGACAGCTCGCGCAGGGCGGCCCGTAGCGACCGGTCGGCCACCCGGCGCAGCGCGGACGGCACCCGGTCGGCGGCCAGCAGTTCCAGGTCGGCGGCGCAGACCCGGATGAGCTCCTCGCACAGCGTCAGTTCGGCCAGCCGGTGGTAGCGGGCCGACCGGGCGGTGATCACCAGCACGTGCACATGCCCGGCGCCGTGGAAGAACGCCAGCACGGTGGGTGAGTCACCCGCCGCCAGGGCCCGCTGCACGCTGGACAGCGACGGCGGGCGCAGCGCGGCGCCGGTGCCGCCCAGCGTCCAGGAGCGGGCCCGCACCCGGCGGCGCAGTTCGGCCACCTCGCGCTCCCGCTCGGGGTCGGGCCGGCCGGCCAGCAGCGCGGTCCGGGCGGCGGCGTCGGCCACCCGCAGCGCCCCCAGGTCGGCGGCCAGCACCGGGTCGGCGGGTGGGCGGATGTGCGGCAGCCGGGTGCTGGTGGCCCGGGAGCGCTCCAGCCACTGCAGGATGGCGGCCGGCGACCCGGACTCGGCGGCGGCCCGCAGTCCGGCGGAGGCCAGCTGGCGGCCCCACACCGCGGTCGCGGCCTGCAGGTCCTGGGAGCCGAACAGCGCCTGGAAGCCGGCCAGGTCGTCCAGCCCGCGGCGCAGCCGGCGCACCCCGTCGGCGCGGCGGCCGGAGTCCAGCGCGATCCGCGCTCCCATCAGGTGACCCTGCAGCCGGCCGGCCAGCGGCAGCCGGCGGGCGGCGGACTCCAGCGGCTTGAACTCGGCCGCCGCCGCGGCGGTGTCGCCCGCATCGAGCAGCGCCTCCACGGCCAGCAGCCGGGCGGCGGTGGCGTCCTGCTTGCGCCCGGCGGCGGCCAGCGCGTCGGCCAGTTCGGTGGCCGCGGCGGCGTCCCCGCGGGCCCGGGTGGGGCGCACCGGCCGGTAGGAGCCGGCCTGCGCGGCCGCCCGGCGGTCGGCCCGCCGCACCGCGGCGGCGGCGCGCTGCTCCACCAGGCGGGACAGCAGCTCGGCGGCGGTGTTGCCGCGCCGGGCACTGATCCGGGCCGCCCGGCGGGCCAGCGCCCTGGCCCGCACCGGGTCGCCGCTCATCACCGCGATGTCCGCGCCCACCAGCAGGGCGTCGGCCAGGTCGGTCATGGCGCGGTTCTGGGTGAAGGTGCTGATGGAGCTGTCGACGTACTCGCGGGCCTCGCCGAGCAGCCCGGCGGCCAGCAGCACCCGCGCCCGGTCCAGGGCGGGCACCCCCAGCGCGGCCTCCGGCGCCAGCTCCTCGGCGGCCGACATGGCCTGCAACGAGCCGGGCAGGTCACCGGCCAGGAAGCGGATGTAGCCGAGGTTGTAGGCCGCCATGAACGCGACCACGTCCAGCCCGGCCTCGGAGGCCACCCGCTGGGCGGCGGCGGTGTCGGTCTGCGCGCCGCGCAGGTCCCCGAGGGTCATCAGCGCCGTGCCGCGGTTCAGCAGGGCCGCGGCCAGGTCCCCGCGGTCCCCCTCCGCCAGCCCCGTCACCGCCTGGTTCAGGTACGGCAGCGCCTGCACCGCGTTGCCGGCCCGGAACAGCACCACGCCGCGCGCGGCGGTCAGCGCGGGTCGCTGGTCGAGGTCGCTGCTGCTCTCGTCGAGGGCGGCCAGCGCCCCCTGCACGTCACCGGATTCGGACAGGTTGAACGACAGCGTGACCAGGATGCGGGTGCGCAGCGCCCGTGGCCCGCCGTCCCGGCCGAGCAGCCGCAACGCTCGCCGGCACAACGCCACGGCGACGGCCGGGCGGCCACGGTCCCCGGCGGCGCGGGCGCGCTCCAGCAACTCCTCCGCATCCGGCGCTCCGGAGGCCTCCGGAGGCGCCGGACCGGGATGCCATGCCCCGTCGCTCACCCCAACAGCATCACAGGTGAATCGCCGGGGTCACCACCGGGACACGCACGTCCGGGTCGGAGCCCTCCCCCGGCAGCAGCGTGAGCTGCGCCTTTCCGGACGGAACCGCGTCGAAGACGAACCGGCCGGCCACGTCGCACACCGTCTCCCGCACCCCGGTCTCGGTGCGCAGCTCCACCCGCAGGCTGCCGCCCGGGGCGGCCCAGCCGTCCAGCCGCACGGTGCCGTCACCGAGGTCCTGCACCGCGATCATCACCGTCAGGTGCTCGCTGGAGAAGGTCACCCGGCGGGCCTGCTCGACGGCGCGCGCGCCCACCGGGACCGCCATCTCGGCCTCGATCAGCCGGGCCAGCTCGGCGTCCAGGTCGGCGCACTGGTCCGCCGCCTCCAGGGCGAACAGCACCAGGTCGGGCAGCATGTCGGGCATCGGATCGAGCTCGTCGTACAGGTCCACCACGTCGGTCAGCAACTCCAGATCGGACCGGTCCATCGGCTCACCCCCGGTGTGCCCCAGGTGCTGGCTCATGCTGTCTCCTCTCCCTGCAGGCGAGCCCGCAGCTTGGCCAGGCAACGGCCCCGGGTGGGCCCGATCGAGCCCACCGGCATGCCGAGGTCGGCCGCGAGGGCCGCGTAGTCGGGTCGGGGGGAAAACGCGATGACGGCGATCAGTCGCCGGCACCGCGGCGGGAGCGCCTCGACGTGCTCCCACAGCCGGCGGCGCTCGTCCGACAGCAGGGCGATGGCCTCCGCGGAGGGTGCCATCGGCAGGTCGTCGTCGGTGGGCTCGGCCGCCGACCTGGCCGCCGAGGCGGCCCGGTCCCGCCAGGCCTGCCGGCGCAGGGTCACGGTCAGCCAGCGCACCACGGCCAGCGGGTCGGCGATGGAGTCCGCGCGCCGCACCAGGGTCAGGAATGCCTGCTGCACCGCGTCCTCGGACTCGGCGGCGGACAGCCCGCAGTGCCGGGCGGTGTGCCACAGCAGCGGCGTCACCAGCCGCACCAGCCGGTCGATGGCACCCGGCACGCCCTGCCGGTAGTCGGTGAACGCCTCGGCGGCGCGGGATACCAGGTCACCCACCGTCGGCCGGGCGTCCTGCGCCTCGGCCAGCACCGATCGATCAGGACTCATCGCGCGCCTCCAGGATCGCGCCGCGCCCGCAGCAGCGGCGTCAACAAGCCCCGACGGGACTCATTGTCCTTGGTGGGTGCTGTCGCGGCCAGTGCTTGCAGGTAGGCGCCGGCCACCACGGGTGCGGCGAATGAGGTCCCGCTCCACACCGAGAAGCCGCCGCGGAACCAGGACGGACCGATGGTGGCGCGGGTGGGCACGCCGTCCAGCGGCATGGCGACGTCCGGCTGCCAGGCGCCGAGCAGGTCGACGGGTGCGGTGCTGACCAGGTTGGCGCCGGCCGCGCGGGTGGTCACCCAGTCGCCGTCGTTGGAGAACAGCGCCGTGCTGCCGTCCGGGTTGAGGGCGGCGACGCTGGCCAGCGGCAGCGTGCCGGGGGCGGCGAAGTCCGGGTCGACGGCGAAGGCGGCCGGGTAGCTCGGGCGGGTGGTGGAGTCGTTCCCGGCGGCGCAGAACACCGCGACGCCGCGGCTGGCCAGCGCGACCAGCAGGGTCTTCAGGCCGCTGGTGTACGCGGCGTCGTCGGGTGTCTCGGCGTAGTAGCCCAGGGACAGCACCAGCGCGTCGGCCCAGCCCGGTTCCTCCTGCTGCTTGACCAGCAGCGCGGACAGCGTGTCGGTGAGCACGTGTTCCGGGACCACGCCGTCGGCGTTCATCACCCGCAGGGCGGCGATCTCGGCGGACGGGCACTGCTGGCGGATCAGCCCGGCGATGAAGGTGCCGTGACCGGCGTCGTCCGGCACCTCGCCGGTCATGGCGTCCGGCCGGCCGCCGTTGCCCTCCGGGTCGGAGTCGATGACCGCCGGGTCGGTGACGTCCATCCCGATGATCGTCCCGTCCGAGGTGCCGGCCGTCCGCTCGACGCCGCTGGTGAACCACGGGTGTTCGCCGATGCCGGTGTCCAGCACCACCACGCGCGGCCGGCGCGCGCCGGGCTGCGGTGACGGGGCCGGCAGCACGACGCTGACCGGGGTGCGGCCGCCGGTGCCGGCCGCCAGGTAGGAGTCCACCCCGCCGACCAGTCCCTTGACGAACGGCAGGCCCTTCACGAACGGCAGGCCCTTGACGAACGGCAAGCCCTTGACGAACGGGTTGCCGCTGATGGCGGGCGCGCTGACCAGCACGTGGTCCAGCCCGACGCCGGTGGCGATCAGGGCATCGTCGCTGGCCCTGGCGTGTTGCACGACCTCCCAGACGTCCACCGGCCGGCCCACGCCCAGGGTCTGCCGGCCGATGGTCACGTCGAACACCACGGGCATGCCGGCCTCGGCGCGACGCCGGCGGTCCCGGACGCGCAGTGCGTGCCGGTCGTCGCCCTCCTGCTCGCGCAACGGGTGCGGGCTCACCCGGCGGCACTCCAGGTCCCGGGCGATGCCCTCGACCGCCTCCAGCACCCGCTCCGCGGACTCCAGGTCCGGGGCGCTGATCATGATCCGGTCGCCGAGGTACGCGGTCGCCTGCGGCGCCCGGCCGTCGGAGCCGCGCACGGCGGTCTGCGGGTCCAGGATCCGGATGTCCAGATTCCGCAGGTCGTCGGGGGTGACGGTGGGGCTACCGGTGGGGCCGGGACTGCGGGACAACACTCACCTCCGGTGCGGGCCCTGGCGGGCTGTGGCGGGCGCTGGGTCGGCTCAGCGCAGCGGGAGGCTGATGGTGCGCCGGTCCGTCCCGCTCACGTCCGGCTAACCGTCAAGAGGAACCGCCGATCGGCGTGATACACCCCGGCAACGGTGACGGAGACCACATGCGCCGTCACGCTCCGTTGATCGGAGCCTCGCCGTCGTCACCCGTTGTGTCGATCTCGGGGGTGGCCGTGGCGTCACCCGGCGCCGCGTCCGGCCCGGTGGATCCGCCGCTCGGCTCGGCGGGACCGCCGGTGGGTCCGTCGGGGCCGCCGGTCGGTTCGCCGGGGCCGCCGGTCGGTTCGGCGTCCGCGGAGGCCTGGTCGGCGGCGTCCTCGCTGCGGGCGGCGGCCAACGCCTCCGCCACCTCCTCGTCGGTGAACCGGCGGAACGTGCGGCCGGTGCGGAACCGCTCCAGCACCACCACCTCCAGCTGCTCCGGCCCCAAATCCCGCGGCGCCCCGTCGCCGGCCGCGCCCAGCGCGACGATCGCCGCGTGCAGCGCGGCCGGCAGGTCCCAGCCGGCCACGAACGACTGCTCCAGGGACGCCGTCACCGGATCGGTGACGCCGCCCATCACCACGAAGCGGGTCTCGTCGACGATCGAGCCGTCGTAGGAGATGCGGTACAGCTGGTCGTAGCTGGCATCCGCCGATCCGTCACCCGCGCGGCCCACCTCGGCCACGCAGAGCTCGACCTCGAACGGCTTCTGGTGCTCGGAGAAGATCGATCCGAGGGTCTGCGCGTAGGCGTTGGCCAGCCAGCGCCCGTTGACGTCCCGGCGGTCGTAGGAGTAGCCGCGCACGTCGGCCAGCCGGATGCCGGCGGTGCGCAGGTTCTCGAACTCGTTGTAGCGGCCGACAGCGGCGAACCCGATGCGGTCGTAGATCTCGCTGACCTTGTGCAGGGTGCGCCAGTTGTTCTCCGCGACGAACAGCACGCCCTCGGCGTAGGTCGTCACCACCACGCTGCGGCCCCGGCCGATGCCCTTGCGGGCGTACTCGGACCGGTCCCGCATGAACTGTTCGGGTGAGGCGTAGATCGGCAGGGTCACCGGTCGGTCTCCTTCGCGGCGTGCACCGCATCGTCCTGGAGTCGGTTGCGTCGGCGGGTGGGAGTCGGCATGGTGGGCGTCACCGGTCAGCCGCCGGGCCGCAGGCGCCGCCCGGCCACCACCTGCTCGGCGACCTCGCCCACCGCCTCGTCGGGCATCCGCACCGCGCCGGCGGCGTCCGCGACCACCACCACCGGGTAGATCTGCCGGCCGAGATCGGGCCCGCCGGTGGCGGTGTCGTCGTCGGCGGCGTCGTACAGCGCCTCCACCGCGGCCCGGACGGCAGCGGGGGCGTCCGCGTCCGGGTCGTAGCGCTTCTTCAGCGCCGACTTGGCGAACAGCGACCCGGAGCCCACGGCATGGAACTGCCGCTCCTCGAACCGGCCGCCGGTGATGTCGTAGGAGAAGATCCGGCCGGGGCCGGCGTCCGCCGCCCGGTCCAGGTCGTATCCGGCGAAGATCGGCAGCACCGCCAGGCCCTGCATGGCCGCGCCCAGGTTGCCGCGGATCATCGCGGACAGCCGGTTCGCCTTGCCGTCCAGGGACAGCCGGACGCCCTCGATCTTCTCGTAGTGCTCCAGTTCCAGCTGGAACAGCCGGACCAGTTCGACCGCGATGCCCGCGGTGCCGGCGATGCCGACCATGGAATGCGAGTCGGTGACGAACACCTTCTCGATGTCCCGCTGCGCGATCAGGTTGCCCATGGTGGCGCGCCGGTCGCCGGCCATCACCACACCGCCGGCGCAAGTGAGCGCCACGATGGTGGTGCCGTGCGGCAGGTCAGGCATCGGACCGGTACCCCCGGCGCCGGGCAGCAGCCGCGGCTCGGCGGTCGCCAAGAACTCGGAGAACGACCCGGTGCCCGGCGTCAGATAGGCAGCCGGAACCGCCGATGCCGGCCAGTGCGCAGTGCTCATGCCTCACTCCGGCCTCGCGGCGCGGGCACTACTGCCCGCCCTTCTGCACGTAGGCCCGGACGAAGTCCTCGGCGTTGCTCTCCAGGACGTCGTCGATCTCGTCCAGGATGTCGTCGGTCTCCGCCGCCAACTTCTCCCGGCGCTCCTGACCGCCGCCGTCGGTGTCCGGAGTTTCCTCGTCGTCCCCGCCGCCGTGGCGGGTGGTCCGCTCCTGTGCCATGCGTGATCCTCTCGCCGGGACGCCGGTTCGTAGCACCGTCTCCGGTGTCTGATTCGACTTTACCCAGCGGGCCGGACGGGACCCGGCAACGGATCCCCCGTCACCGCCGGGATGGCGACTCTCCCACGGATCCCCGTCACCGCCGGGGTCGCGACGGCCCCACGGATCCCCGTCACCGCAGGAGTTGCGACCGTGCCACGGATCCCCGTCACCGCCGGGTCAGCGCGTCCACCAACTCGGCGGCGTCCTGTGCGTTGTCCAGCAGCTCCCCGACGTGTGCCCGGGTGCCCCGGGTGGGTTCCAGGGTCGGGATGCGCACCAGCGACTCGCGGCCCACATCGAAGATCACCGAGTCCCAGGACGCGGCCGCCAGCTTGTCCGCGTACTGCCGCACGCAGCGCCCGCGGAAGTAGGCCCGGGTGTCCTCCGGCGGCTCGGTCATGGCCCGGCGCACGGCGTCCTCCGTCACCAGCCGCTGCATCGAGCCCCGGGACACCAGGCGGTTGTACAACCCCTTGTCCAGCCGCACGTCGGCGTACTGCAGGTCAACCAGGGCCAGCCGGGGGGCGCCCCAGGCGAGCCCGTCGCGGGACCGGAACCCTTCCAGCAGGCGCAGTTTGGCCGGCCAGTCCAGCCGGTCGGCCAGCTCCATGGGGTCGCGCTCCAGGGCGTCCAGCACCTCGAACCAGCGGCCCAGCACCGAGCGAGTGTCCTCGTCGGCGTCATCGCCATAGCGGTCGTCCACGAACGCCGCGGCCGCCTCGGCATAGGCACGCTGCACGTCGATCCCGCGGAACACCCGGCCGTCGGACAGCGGCACCGTCACCGACAGCGAGGGGTCGTGGGAGATCTCGTGCACCGCCGACACCGGATGTGCCAGGGAGACCGGCGGCAGCGGCCAGCCCTGCTCGATCATGGACAGCACCAGGGCGGTGGTGCCCACCTTGAGGTAGATGGCCAGCTCGGCCAGGTTCGCGTCACCGATGATCACGTGCAACCGGCGGAACCGGTCGGCGTCGGCGTGCGGCTCGTCCCGGGTGTTGATGATGCCGCGCTTGAGGGTGGTCTCCAGGCCGAC
>DASSTH010000078.1:0-3390 GCA_035708025.1 Nakamurella sp.
GTGCTGCGGGTCCGTGACGGGCGGGTGACCTGCCGGGCCGGCGCGACCGCCGCCGCCGCGGTCCGGTTCGGCACCCCGAGCATCGACGAGATCACCGCCTATATCGACTCCGGCGAGCCGCTGGGCGTGGCGGGCGCGTTCACCATCGACGGGCTGGGCGGCTGGTTCGTCGAGGGCGTCGACGGCGACCCGTCCTGCGTGGTCGGGCTGTCGCTGCCGCTGGTCCGCCGGCTGTTGGCGGACGTCGGGATCACCGTCACCGACCTGTGGACCCGCCGATAGCCTCTGACACAGCAGCGTCGCGTCCCTGCCGACCGCCCGTGACGGCCCGCGCCACGGCCCGCGATCCGCGGGGACGCCACGGGAGTAGGTAACGACACCGGGCACCGCGTCTTGTTCGGCGGCCGGAAGCAGGAGGGACGACACCAGTGCACACCGTTCTGATCGCCAACCGCGGGGAGATCGCGGTGCGGGTGGCCCGGGCCGCCCGCGACGCCGGCCTGCGCTCGGTGGCGGTCTATGCCGATCCCGACCGTGATGCGCTGCACGTCCGGACCGCCGACGAGGCCTTCGCCCTGGGCGGGTCCACCCCCAAGGACTCCTACCTGGCCATCGGCAAGCTGCTGGACGCCGCGGCGAGGTCGGGCGCGGATGCGGTGCACCCGGGCTACGGGTTCCTGTCGGAGAACGCCGACTTCGCCCAGGCCGTGATCGACGCCGGGCTGATCTGGATCGGGCCCAGCCCGCAGTCGATCCGCGATCTGGGCGACAAGGTCACCGCCCGGCACATCGCCACGCGGGCCGGCGCGCCGCTGGTGCCCGGTACCCCGGATCCGGTGTCCGGGGCGGACGAGGTGGTCCGGTTCGCCGAGCAGTACGGACTGCCGGTGGCGATCAAGGCGGCGTTCGGTGGCGGCGGCCGCGGGCTCAAGGTGGCCCGCACGGTGACGGAGATCCCGGAACTGTACGAGTCGGCGGTGCGGGAGGCGGTGACCGCCTTCGGCCGCGGCGAGTGCTTCGTGGAGCGCTACCTGGACAAGCCGCGGCACGTGGAGGCCCAGGTGCTGGCCGACCAGCACGGCACCGTCATCGTGGTCGGTACCCGGGACTGCTCGCTGCAGCGCCGCTATCAGAAACTGGTGGAGGAGGCACCGGCGCCGTTCCTGTCCGACGAGCAGCGGGCCACCATTCACCAGGCCGCCAAGGCGATCTGCCGCGAGGCCGGCTACTACGGAGCGGGCACGGTGGAGTTCCTGGTCGGCCAGGACGGGCTGATCTCCTTCCTGGAGGTCAACACCAGACTGCAGGTGGAACACCCGGTGTCGGAGGAGACCAGCGGAATCGACCTGGTACTCGAGCAGTTCCGCATCGCCGACGGCGAGAAGCTGCGCTGGACGGAAGATCCGGAGCCGCGTGGACACTCCATCGAGTTCCGCATCAACGGCGAGGACCCGGGCCGGAACTTCCTGCCGGCACCCGGCACGGTGACCAGGTTCGTCGCCCCGGCCGGCCCGGGTGTCCGGCTGGACTCCGGGGTGGAGTCCGGCTCGGTGATCGGCGGGGCCTTCGACTCCCTGCTGGCCAAGCTGATCGTCACCGGCGCCGACCGGCAGCAGGCATTGCAGCGGGCCCGGCGGGCCCTGGACGAGTTCGTGGTGGAGGGCATGGCCACCGTGTTGCCGTTCGACCGGGCGGTGGTGCGGGATCCCGCCTTCACCGCCGAGGACGGGCAGTTCGCCGTGCACACCCGATGGATCGAAACCGAGTTCGAGAACACCATCCAGCCGTTCACCGCTGCCGCCGAGCCGGGCGAGGAGCCGCCGCCGCGGCACGTGGTGGTCGCGGAGGTCAACGGCCGTCGGGTACAGGTGTCGCTGCCCGGTGATCTGGGGCCCAGCCTGTCCAACGGCAGCAGCGCAGCCGCCCGGGCCGGCGCCGGCCGCCGGTCGCGCAAGGCCGCGGTGGCGGCGGTGAGCGGGGATGCGGTGACGGCGCCCATGCAGGGCACCGTGGTCAAGGTCGCGGTCACGGACGGCGACGCCGTGGCGGCCGGGGACCTGATCGCCGTGGTCGAGGCGATGAAGATGGAGAACCCGGTGACGGCGCACAAGGCGGGCACCGTCACCGCGCTGGCCGCGGAGGTGGGTTCGGCGGTCACCGCCGGAGCCGTGCTGGCCGAGATCCGCTGAGCCGACCGGCGAGGCCGGCCGCGGCCGACGATTACAGTGCTGTCGTGACCAACGACCAGCAACCGGGACCGGACCGGGCAGCCGAATCGGCGGGTGGAGCCGCCCCGATCGCCCCCGGCGCGATGCGGGTCGGCGACACCGAGCGGAACTCCGCCCTGGAGGCACTGGGCGAGCACGTCGCCGCCGGCCGGCTCACCCTGGACGAGTACGGCGACCGCAGCGCGAGGGTCACGGTGGCCAAGACGGCGAGTGAACTGTCCGCGCTGTTCGACGACCTGCCGGCGCCGCATCCGGTGCTACCCGGAACGGCGGTGACGGGCCTCGCGCCGGCCGCCGGGTCCGCGGCGGTGGCCCAGTACCCGCACGCCGCCGAGATGCCGCCGGCCCGCGGCGCGGCGCGCCCCGACGGCGACACCCGCAGCACCGCCCAGAAACTGGTCGGGGCCGCCGCGGCAGCCTCGGTGTTCGTGGCCGTCGCGCTGTTCTTCATCACCGGGCACTGGTGGTGGTTCCTGCTGATCCCGGCCATCTCCGCGATCGCGGGCAGCATCTGGGGCCCGGACTGGAAGGAGCCGCGGCCGGCGATCGGTCCCGGCGACGCGCGTCAGCAGTTGCGCGAGCATCGTCGCGAGTGGCGGGACCAGCACCGCGACCGCCGCCGGGAGCTGCGCAGCCGGGACCGCTTCCGGCCCTGACCCGGCGCCGGTGGTTCGATGCCGGCGGAGAATGACCGGGTCACTGCCCGATCCCGGCCCACACCCGCCGCGTCGGTCCGTCCGCCGAGCGCTCGACCGGCCACAACCGCACGTGCACGGTGAGCAGGTCGGCGCCGAGCACCCGCACGGTGATCGCGTTCAGGGCGCGCAGGGGGTGCCAGCGAATGATCCGGCGCTGCCGGGCCAACGAATCGTCGTGCGGCAGCACCGTGGCGATCCCGGGCACCCAGCGGTACCTCCAGCCGACCCGGAGCCGCACTCGCACGCGCGGGTCCGCCAGGATGTTTTGCACGTAGCCGGCGCGCGGCCCGTGCTCGGCGATGATCCAGAACGAGTGGCCCTGCCGCCCGTTGCCGACCGGCACCCGCCGCGGCAGTCCGGTGCGCCGGCCACGGGTCTCCAGCACCGCCAGCCCGAGCGGGTTGACGCCGACGGCCAGCAGCGCCCGCACCAGCGGGTTGATCAGCCAGTGCTGCACCGCCCGC